>NZ_JAEHBN010000008.1:0-297009 GCF_016483605.1 Bacillus cereus group sp. N11 | reverse complement strand
TATTGTTTTCATTTACTAAAATTAAAAAGGATTGCAGAATGTTGGGAACCCTAAAGGGTTTCCCAACACTCTGAAAAGAGAAGCCTAAAAAGGCTTCTCTTTTTTTATTTTTTTATAATTGCATTTTCGTTTTGTAAAAATAGTTCATCAAATTGTTTTGCAAGCTCAAAATCTAGTTTCGTTAAACCTTTTGCATTCCAAGATGACAAAGTAATAATAACTGCTTTATACTGGATAAGGATAAATGGATGGTGATTATGTTCTTCTGATAGTTTGGCGGCTTCAGAGACAAATTCGACTCCTTTTAAGTAGTCGGAAAACATATATTTTCGTTCAATCCATTTCTCATCTTTTACCATCCATTTATCTACCTTCAATAACTCCTCGCGAACTTCTTCTTCAGTTAATCTTAGCATCATTTCTCACACCCTTTACTGGAAGTAACATAAGACCATTGTTAATAAGGCGTGTTACAGCTTCGTCAGTTGTGAAAGTAGAAAGTTGATGTAGTAGTGCTGCAGATGTTTCATGCCCTTTGTTATGCTCTAAAAGTAATTCTAATATTTCAAGGCGAAGCAGCCATTCTTTCGCATAAAATGTATTTAATACTTCTTGAATTGCTACTAATTGATCGATATGCGCGTCGTGTAAAATCCCCTCACTTCGAATATCTCGAACTGTTTGATACATACGTTCAAGTTCATTCAGTACAAGTGGAGCAGGGATTTCTTGAACTTCTTCATCCATTGGGAAAAATGCTGCTGCATCTGCGGCACCTGGGAATACTGAAGTGATTTGTGAGCCAACAGCCATATCAAATGCGCCCCATGAAGCATCAAATAGTAAACGATCTTTATAAGTAACTGTACAATCTATAAACGAGATAAGGGCAATTTTATTATCATTCTTTACAATATCAGTTACTGTTCCTTTTACATGAATGTCACTTGCAAAAGTAAAATCTGCGCTGTTTCCAATTGTAATGCCTAATGAATGTAACTTTTCTTCTGTACAATCTTCTAGTGCGATATTACCATTTAGTAATCCGATCGGTGTCCCGAATCCATCACTGTGTACAGAGGTAGAATGATTTGCCAACTGCTTATTATGAATTGCTAATGCAGTTGGAGAGCTTGTTCGCATGTAAATGACTTCGCCGGCATCATTTTTAATTGTTTCTGTAAATGTACCCGTAATTTGTAATCCGCTACTTAACTCAGTTGTGGCATGATTTTCGGAGTGAATTGCTTTTTCTAATCCTTCTGTGCCACCTGTTTTGAATGCCATCGTTTCAGAGAACGTCTCAAGCGCCTCAGTTAACTCTTCAAATGATTGACAAACAAATAGCTGTGGTTGCATTTTTGTCACATCATAAGTTGTCCCTGTGCAAGCTTCAATTGAGAAAGGAACTTTTTCTACAGCATCTGTTAAGCAATGTTTGCTTTCGCCGACAGAGGAAAGAAGACCAGCACCGTAAATTTTTGGATCGTCAATATTTCCAATTAATCCGTACTCCACTGTCCACCAGAAAAGACGTGAAATTTGTTCAGCTTCTGATAAACCAGAAACTAAGTTTTGTTTTTCAATTACAGCATTTTCAGCAGCCTTAACTTCATCAGGAGTAGAAGTAGGGCTTTCTTTGACAATCGTTAATGTACGAACAGCTTCAAATGCATCATGTTCTTCTTTTGTAGAGAAAGCTTTTGCACCAATTTGCCCAAAACGTTTCACATATTTTGCATATGTAGGATCAAGTAAAATCGGTGCGTGTCCTGCCGCTTCGTGTACAATATCTGGAGCTGGTGTGTACTCGATATTTTCTACTTTACGAATATCTGTTGCAATTGGTAGTAATCCGTGCCCCTGAAAATCGAAAAATGCGACGCCAGGAATAAGGCCATCAATTGTTACAGCTCCCCAGCCGCTTGGTGCTAAGCATTCATTCATTTCTTCTACCTTTGGAATTGCATCTATATTAATACCAGATGATTGTAGTCCATTCACATAGGCTGGATGGGCAACGTCTTTTAAGAAGCTATGATTTTGTCTCATAATGTAACGCCACACAGCGTGATTCACCGGTGTGTATTGATCATAATGTTGTGTGGATACGAATGGTTTTAAATGCGATGGGATTTCTATTTTCTTTGTCATTTAGACATCCTCCTTGTTTTCTATAAAATTGAATATGAGTTTCGTATAGCTTATATCACCCCCTTTCAAATTGTAAGCGCTTATAAAATTTTATCATAAGATTCGGAATTATTTAATATTTGTTTCTTTGAGAAATAGAAAAAGCCCCTATCGGAACATCCGATAGGGGCGAAAGAATCGCGGTACCACCCTATTTGTAAGTGAAAATACACTTACATCTCAATTCATGATAACGGAAAAACTCCGTCTTTTCCTTCATGCATAAAAGCACTACGAAAAAGAAGCTCCAGAATTGTAATTCGTACTTATATATGTGCTAATTTCCACCGACCACTAGCTCTCTGTAACAGGGATATAATATACTACTGCGATTCTTTCAATGCGTATATATGAAGTTGTATAAAAGGGAAGGACGCAAAAAAGCCCCTATCGGAAAATCCGATAGGGACGATAAAAATCGCGGTACCACCCTAATTGTAAACATAAAAATTGTTTACCACTCACTTTAAGATAACGGAAAGATCCGTCTTCCTCTTCATGCACTATGTGCACTACGGGAAAGAAGCTCCAGAATTGTAATTCACGCTTGTATATGTACTGATTTACACCAACCATCAGTTCTCTGAGACAGGGATATAAGTCGCTACTAGTATTCCTTCAAAGCCGATATATAATTCGTTCAACTAAACTATGTTTCGTATTATAAAACTATTTTTAAAAGATTGTCAACAATAATTTAATTATTTCACTTCTAAATCAACATTCAAATTAGATGTATTTCCAGCGGCATCAGTTGCTACAATGTGAATTGTATTCTTTCCTTGCTGTAATTGACTACGATCGAAATAAATTTCGTAGTTTTTCTCCCAATGGTTCAGGAATGCGTTTTCCCATGTACCATTCCCGTTAATTTCATACTGTATCGTGACAGGATGCCCTGGAGCAACCCATCCGGATTCTGTCATCCAATCTAACAGTATATCAGTTACTTTCCCTCTAATTATGAGATTTTCTTGATCAACTTCGTGTGTTAATTTAGGTGCAGTGCGGTCGACAAACACAGCCCCTGTTTGTTTCGTTTCTCCACCAGAATTAGAAGCAACAGCTTCAATTTGGTATAAGCCGTCAGGCAGAGGGGATCCACCAACTTTTGTACCATTCCATTTGAAAGATTTATAACCTGGTGTTTCATTTTTACCTTGATAAACGATACCTTGATAGGTTACTCAGTCTTTCGTAATTAAATTAGCGTGAAACGTTACATCCTCAACGGGTGTAACTAAATAGTAATTGATAAGGTTGTCATCTAGTATTTGGTCATTATTTGGACTGAAAGTAGAATTAACAATTTCAAGGCCATCAATACGTTTGTATTCTTTTGGATCAATGCTAAATGTAAATGGAATACGTATTTCTTCTGTCTTACCTTGTTCTTTTACATATACATTCCCTGTATATACACCTTGTGGCAAAGAACTATCCACAGTAATGGTAAAAGGTTTTTCTATGTTACTATTCGGTTTTACGCTCACAGAAGAAGCGAAAGAAGTTTGAACTTTCGTTTTTGTATCTAATAGTTCAATGCGAGTTGAAAAGTTTTTCTTTTTGCTAGAAAGATTTTGTAATGTAATATTTTGTGTTAATTTTACTTTTCCGCTATTTGGTTTAATTAGACCGAAACTTACATTGTTTGGTGTAACTAATGCGTCCGCTTTTACCGCTTTTGGAATATTAATTAAGCCCGATCCTTGTGTCATAACAGGATATGTGTTTTCATTTACGTCTTTTAATGTTTCGGCTGTATTGGCAAGAGATGATTTTAATTGTTCTGTCGTCCAATCAGGATGCATTTGACGTAATAGAGCAACGGCTCCAGCTACTTGCGGCGCAGCCATACTTGTCCCATTGTGAGATTCATAGCCACCTCTTGGTACTGTACTTGTAATTTGTACGCCAGGTGCAACAACATCAGGCTTTATAAGCCAACTTCCTTGTGATGGTCCCCTTGAACTAAAATTACCAATAAGTTCTGTTTGTTTTGGTTGTCCAATTTTTATATTTTTCTTTCGTTTTGTAATTAAACTTTTCAACTCTTCGCCATTCGTATTGGATAGCTGCATAACAGGAAGAGCTACTTCTTCACGACCAAAATATTCTGGCATAATATTAATTTCTTTTTCGTTAGAAATTAGTAGCACGCCGAGAGCGCCAGCTTGTTTTGCTTGTTCTGCTTTTACTAACGTGCTCGAAGTCCCTTGTAAGACAAGCGCGAACTTACCTTTTACATCTTGTTTAGCGTAATCACTTGGATTACCGTATCCAACATATACAAGCTGGGCATCGTTTCCTACTTGGAAATCCGATTTTGATAACGGTAATCCTTGGTAAGATTTATTGGAACCAGCTACTTGGAATGTTGGAAATGGAATAGAAACTGTAGATGCTCCAACAGAGATGACACTACTTGCATTCCCAGGTGCATCTACAGACCAAGGTTTGGGTCCATCATTTCCATTTGATACGACCGCAGTAACACCAAGTTTCGCCGCACGTTCTAGCGTCATTGTTACAGGTTGATCGGGTACATTTAAATCTTGACCAAGAGATAGATTTAAAACATCAGCACCATCTTGAATAGCATGCTCAATACCTTGAATAATATCTTCGGTTGTACCAGTACCCCATCATTCATGACACGGTAAGCAAGTATAGAGGCATTTGGAGCAATCCCTTTTATTTTTCCATTACCAGCGATAATTCCAGCAACATGAGTACCGTGTACGTTTCCGTCCATCGGATCATTATCTTCATCGACTGTATCATAGCCGCCGATATAATTTGCTTTTAAATCAGGGTGTGTATAGTCTACACCTGAATCGATAATAGCGACTTTCATTCCTTTTCCATCAAGTGGTTTGCCAGTCGGATCTTTTAAATTCCAAGCTTCAGGCGCACCAACTGTCGGTCCTCCAATATTTGGTGTTTCTTGATTAGCCGGACTTTTTGACGTTTCATGTAATTTGTATGTTAAGTTTGGATAAATTGCTTTTACTTCAGGTAAAGAAGCTAGAGCGGTAATTTGATCCCCTGGGATAGAGATAGAAAACCCAGAAAATAACGTACTATACGTTTCTTTTATCGTTGCTTTCGGTGCTTTTTCTTTTATTTTCTTAGTAGTATCTTCTTGTACTTTTTTTAGTTGCGCATGATAAGACTGGGCATTATTATTTTGTAAATCTGGAGCATGTTGAATGTTACTTTGTGAAGCGAGTGGAGCATGTTGCAATTCTACAATGACAGATATTTCTTTTGATGTTTTTGTTTCAACATTTTGCGCAATTTTATTTTCTCCCCATTGTGTAATGTTTGCTTTTAACTGTGAACTAAATTGCTTCTCTTTTTGCAGTGATTCAGCATGGGCGCTTAAAGCTCCAAAACTGGAAAAGACGAGCGCCATACTCAGTAGTGTAGATGTAGTTTTTTTCATAGAAACTCCCCCTGATAAAAAAGTGTCAATATTCCGAAAACTAATCTTACAAATTTATCTCGAATTACATAATCGGATGTTAGATAAACTATATTTTCGACATAATTCATACCAATCCTCTATGAATTTAAAATTTCTTGGGAAATTTTTTCTGATTATGTCGAATAGGTATTTTTTACATATTGTAGGTGGACATTGAGGAATGCTATGAGGGAAATGGAGGGGTATTATGAAACGGTTCATAGTAAGCGTTGGTACAATGTTAGTCTTATTTTTATGTTCAATCATTAATAGTAGCGCAGAAAATAATGAAGCGAAAATTGCTTTTATTCGTCATCATGACCTCTGGATTAAAGTTGAGGGGAAAGAGAAACAACTTACAAAAGGAGAGTATATAACAGGGCCAAAGTGGTCTCATGATGGAGAGTGGCTGGCATATGTAAAAGGAAAGAAAGAAGGTAGTCTTGAGTTATATCGGCTGAAAGATGGAAAGAAAGTTACGCCGTTTCACTCAGAAGCATCGAATTATCAATGGTCACCAACAGAAAATATAATTGCATTTATATTTACAGGTACATTAAATACATTTGATGTAGAAAAAAAGAATACAGATTTTGAAAATGTATCGGCAGGTGTAGGAGATTATGCATGGTATCCTGATGGAAAGAAGTTTTTTGTATCCTCTGAAGCACATTTACTTCCAACAGGGTGGACAGGAGCCCAGCTATATGAAGTACAAAAAGATGCACATATGAATCCTCACAAAATGAAGCATTTGTATGCATTACCAAATGAACATGATGATTTCCTAGCATTAGTTGCAAGTGGCTTTCAGTGGTCGCCAGATCAAAAGTGGATTTCATTTTTAGCAGTACCGACAGCTTCATGGTCAGCTGATAGCAATACGCTTTGCTTAGTTCGTGCAGATGGTAGTCGTTTTGAAAAGGTAGATCAAATGTTATTAAACACACAATGGTTCAAATGGGCGCCAGCCAACAATATATTGGCCTATATTGAAGGAAGCGGGAGAGTTGCGTTAGAGAATAAACATTTAAAAATAAAAGAATTGCCAGCACTTCAACAGAACACATTTACACCGAAAGGATATGTCGATTGGGATTTTACATGGAAGAATGATAACGTAATTATCGTTTCACGAGCAAAAGAGGCGGGGATAGAAACTCCACCAGAAAAAAGACCACTACCATCTTTATATGAAATCGATAGTACAAGCGACGAACAACATCGAATTACAAAGCCACCTCATAGGCAAGGAGATTATCATCCGCTCTTCATGAATAAGAGTAATCAATTAATATGGATACGTTCAGACCGTAAGAAAGCGGATGTATGGCTTGCTCATAAAGATGGGAAGCATGAAATGAAGTGGATTGAAAATATAGATGTACCAGAGTGGTATTACGAGAAATGGAATTGGGAAAATGTTATCTCGGTGAAAGAAGAATAAAAAACCTGCCTAAAAGATAATTTTAGGCAGGTTTTTTATTGTTATTTATGTGTTTTATTTGGCTTCTTTTTCGCTGGGTTTCCGTTCCCCTGACGTTTTCTATTTTGTTCATCTTTTGCTTGTTTTTCATGCAGTGTATCTAAAAAATCATTCGAGTTACTCATTTTTCTATCGCTCCTTTCATTTCGTCCTAATTACTATAACCATTTAGGAGGATAATCATGAGATAAAAAGTTAAGCGCTTAATTTTCTTCGGTAGTATATGTAAAAGATGCCATACGTAATAAATAGCATAAATAAAATTTGTAACTCTATATTTTCTTTTAAAATAGTTGCGATAGAAGATGGTAAGTAAGGTGAGGTATTGTTTGTTTCTACACCTAACCATTTGTTTAAGAGGTTAATGGTACAAAACATAAAAACACCGGACCAGCTTGCAATAATTGCTTTCTGTTTAATTTTTGTTTCTCGTTCATCATCTATAATCCAAGGATTAGCAGTTTTATCACTACTAAAAAATCCGTTTATATATCCCCATATAATCATTCCAATTAAGATGGTTATCCATTTCATATTTATAATTCCCCTCTCCCTTGTAAAAAGTATTTTACACATGCAATTGTAATATTTTCCTGTTATTTATGTCAAATGTTTTTTACATATTGTTTTTTTATAGCAGGAATAATGAATGAGATAGGGAAGAAATTATGTTGAAGGATTTTATGGAGAGAGGAGGATGGGTATGAAACTCGTCTTTGTTCGGCACGGTGAAGGAGAACATACAAAGGATTTGCCGGCAAGTTTACAAATGTTGAATCCATCATTAACGGATGAGGGAAGGAATCAGGCTGGATTCATTCAATTCAATGTACCATTACAGAAAACAGATATATTAATCGCTAGCCCTACACTTAGAACTTTACAAACGGCGGCGATATGGAGTGAGAAAGTAGCTTGTCAAAAAATCGTTCATCCATATGCATCCCCACGTATTTTTCCTTATCGAGAAGGAGCGAAAACATTACCATGTGATCACATAGTAGATCAAGGAATAATAACAAATTTATTTCCACATTTTTCGATTGCGAAAAGTACAAATAAGCAGTTATGGACGGAAGGTATAAATACTATTTCAGAGAATCGTTTTCAGCAAATAGTAGATGAATTTCTTCTTTGGTGTTATGAGCTGGGGGCGGAAAGAATTTGCATTGTATCTCACGACGGGACAATTACAGCGTATCGGCAATATTTACAGAAAGTCGTTTTAACTAGATCTGATTTTTTGAAAGAAACGGGTATATATAAAATGGATGTATCCCTTAAAAGTTTGATTGAGGAGATCTAATTATAGGATGGAGGGTGTATGTTGAATGTTGCACTAGTAGTTGGCTTTAATTCTGATTTAGAGGCACAATCAATCCGAGCATCGCTTGAATATTTTGGGGCAAGAGTTGTGACATATTGGATTGGTAGGCCGAATGATTTCGTGGAAATTCTTTCTGGAAAGAACTTATATAACGATATCAATTATGTTGTTTTTTGCTTTCATGGTGAGGAAGGAAAGTTTGTCATGGAAGAGTTAGGTGAAGATATTTACGAACAAGATGAACCGAGAGGGAACTTTGGAGCGAAAGAAATTTATAAATATGCAAAATTGCATAATACATATATTGTAAATAGTGGGTGCACGTTAGGGGAGGGGAAATTAGCAGAATCATTTTTATATAGTGGCGCGAAATCGTATATTGGGTCGATAGATTACGTAGTTGGGAATGCAGCGCTTATGTTTACAATACGCTTATTTTACAGTGTTATTAACCATGACAAAACGTTAGAAGAAGCCTTTCAAGAAGCGAGATTAATTGATGAAGAGACCGATACTTTTCGATTATATAAGTAGTGCGAGACGTATTTATTTAAATATAGAATAAACACGTTTCACATTTAGCACACATTTTTTTTACAATTTTTTCAATGAAAATGATTATCATCTGTGGTATGATATGTTCAAGTTTTTATAGGTAATAAAAGTTACTATATAAACGTTAGTTTTTAATGTTTAATATGTATGACACAAATTATTCATAATTAACGTTTGAAAAATAAGTAACTAATGTTATTATATTATCTGTAACTGACTTAATTACACCTTTAGGAGGAAGATATGGTTATTCAATTTTTAAGAGAAAACAAAGCAGTTTCTTTTGTATTAGCAGTAATTCGAGTATATCTTGGTTACACATGGTTAATGGCTGGAATTGGTAAACTACAAGGAAAAGGATTCGATGCAACGGGTTATTTACAAGGTGCAATTGAAAAATCTAAAGGAGCACAACCGGCTGTTCAATCTTGGTGGGCATCATTTTTACAAGAATTTGCAATTCCAAATGTAGATTTGTTTAATACACTTGTAACATGGGGAGAAATTTTAGTTGGAATTGGTTTAATTGTAGGCTGTTTAACAAAAACAGCGGTCTTTTTTGGCCTTGTAATGAACTTTTCCTATATGTTTAGTGGGTCAATCGGTGTGAACCCTGAGATGGTTATCTTATCTATGTTTGTTCTTGTTTCCGGTATGAACGCTGGGAAATTTGGAATGGATGGTTTCATTATCCCGAAAGTATTGGGATCAAAAACTCAAAAACGTCAAAAGCAAGCTGCTTAATATATGAAAACGGGTATCTCAAAATGAGATACCCGTTTATGTTATTTTTCAAATTGGATCGGATTATTGTTAAAGAAGTCTTTTACATACCCTACAAATTCTTGTGGTTCTTGGCGAAATGGTGCGTGATAACCTTTTTCAATAATATGTAAAGTGCTGTTTGTTAAGAATTGGTGATACGTTTCTCCTTCTTTCCAAGAAACGCTACTATCATTTCTTCCCCAGATAATTAAAGTTGGTTGTTTCATTTCATTTGCATTGATTTTAAGTCGTCTAGGCCATAACTTCATTTTATTATAATGCTCTTCATCATTACGCTTGAATTTCACTTTGCTCTCATCATAATCTGCAATTGAAGAAACGGCACTTAAATCAGTCGACAACTGTGGCTTTGGTGATCCTTGTTTATGAACGAATGTATGAGGGCCACCTGTAGCGTCAGTTAAAATAAGGTGGGTAACCGCTTCAGGGTATAAATATGTTAAATTAAGAGAAATTTCTCCACCCATCGAATGCCCTAATATTGCGAATGAATCATACCCTAGTTTTTTCATTAACTTATAATACAAATTTGCATGAGTTGGGAAAGAATAATAAAAATCCATCGGCTTAGATGAACGCCCGAATCCTAAAGCATCTACAGAAATAATCGTATGATCTTTTGCTAAATCGGAATAAATCTTTTGGAAACCATCTGATGATCCTCCAAATCCATGGATCATAAGTAAAGGTGGTTTTTCATTACCGATTTTTTTAAAGTAAATCGTTTGACCGTCTATTTCTACCATTTTTTCCTCGGCAGCTAGTTTTGCTGTAATTGTATTTTTAACTTGTTTTACTTGTTCTACTGGCTTTTCTGCTGCACTACATCCTACTAATAGTGTAAGAGTAAGACAACCTACCATAAAATAGCTAAACTGCTTCAATTAGTTGTCTCCTTTCTAACATAATGCTGTATCTATCACAGCAAATAGCATATTACGATTTCCAGGAAGTTGGCTACCATTTTTTATCATAAGAGGTGAAAGGAGCGTTTCTTGGAAATTGTCTGTTTGAAGAAAGTTACGAAATGTAAATTGTGAATGCGGGACATCAATTCGTACGATACCATGCCAACACTCACAAATCTTTTTTAATAATCGAATAGCATCTTCCTCTTGTTTTGCGATAAGTGGATTGATACATAAAATATTCCCTTTCTGTATACAGAAGGAAAAAGCTTCTATACAGTTATTTCTCTCAATTTTAAAAGAGTGTACAGCTCTTGGTAATAATAATGAGTAGAGTAGAGAGCGATTGGCACCAGTTACAATTTCATCGAGAGAGGTAATAGAGATAAGGTCTTTTTCTTTCACTTGTTGTGTTTGAACGGTATTCGTCTTAGTAGTTTGTTTTTCAAAACGATGTATCGTCGTTACTGTTTGAAATCCGCATGATGTGTATAAGGGCTCGCCAGCTTTTGTTGCAATAAGTGCAATTGGTTGTTTTGAGTGAGCGTGTTTCAAACAGCTATCTAGTAACATACGTCCAATTCCTCGTCCTTGAAAATGAGGATGAACGATTAACATGCCAATGGAAGAAAAGCTACTTGTAAAGGGAAATACACCTCCAGTTGCAATGAGTTTATTTTCATGAATATAACCTACAAGTGTGCCAATAGAGAGGTACATTTTGAATTGTTTTTTCATAAAGATTTCATCTTGTAACCATCCAACAGATTTGCAAAGATTGAGTAATTCAAAAATGAAAGATTCATTTAGCTTTACTATTTTCATAAAAGTACACCACATTTCTATTTGTTTTCATAAAAATAGATTCGAAATGTAAAATAAGAGGTTTACGTTAAAGGAAATCCAACTTGTTTATATTTAGATTGTAAAGGGAACGATGCTTGATATGAAAAGACAAACTTATACAAATTATAACTGATATTTACATAAGTTAACAAAAAATTTACATATAACTAATTTTCCCTTAACAGTCTTCTATTAAATTTGATAGTGGGAAATGAATAACCTAATTAGGGGGACAAGACAGTGAAAAAGTTTGTAAAAAAAGCATGGCCATTTGCAGTTGTGGCGTCGTTAGCAGTTACTTCGGTAGCAACATGGAATTTTACACGTTCTAGTGAAGTTAATGCAGATGAGAGCGGAAACAATGCAAAGATTAAAAATGTTATTGTGTTAATTGGAGATGGCATGGGTCCTTCATATATGACGGCTCATCGTTATATGAAGGATAATCCAAAAACATTCGAGATGGAATCTACAGAATTTGATAAGCATCTTGTAGGAACACAAAAAACATATCCGGAAGATGAACATGAAAATATTACAGACTCTGCATCAGCGGCAACAGCTATGTCAGCAGGGATTAAAACATATAATGCGGCAATTGCGGTTGATAATGATAAAGCAGAAGTGAAAACTGTTCTTGAACAAGCGAAAGAAAAAGGGAAATCAACGGGACTTGTTGCGACTTCTGAAATTACACATGCGACACCAGCTGCTTTCGGTGCTCATGATATTAGCCGTAAAAATATGGACGCAATTGCAAATGATTATTTTGATGAAAAAATTAAAGGGAAGCATAAAGTTGATGTTATGCTTGGCGGCGGTGTAAAGAACTTTGTTAGAAAAGATCGTAATCTTACAGAAGAGTTTAAGAAATCTGGTTATAGCTACGTAACAGATCGAGATCAATTGTTAAATGATAAAAATGATCAAATCCTTGGTTTATTTGCACCAGGCGGTTTAGATAAAATGATTGATCGCAATGAGAAAACACCTTCACTAGAAGAAATGACGAATGCAGCAATTGAACGTTTAAACAAAAACAAAGATGGTTTCTTCTTAATGGTTGAAGGAAGTCAAATCGACTGGGCTGGGCATGATAATGATATTGTCGGTGCAATGAGTGAAATGGAGGACTTTGAAAAAGCATTTAAAGCAGCGATTGAGTTTGCGAAAAAAGATAAAAATACGTTAGTCGTTGCAACCGCAGACCACGCTACAGGTGGATTATCTCTAGGTGCGAATGGTGAGTACAACTTTAAAGTAGATCCAATTAAAGCTGCAAAACGTACACCAGACTTTATGGCAAATGAGATTGCAAAAGGTGCAAATGTAGAAGAAACATTGAAAAAATATATCGATTTACAATTAACACCAGAAGAAATTAAAGCTGTAAATGATATAGCTCCATCAAAAGATGTAACGAAGATTGATAATGCGATTGAAGATATCTTCAATAAGCGTTCGGTTACAGGGTGGACAACAGGTGGACATACAGGTGAAGATGTAAACGTATATGCATTTGGACCAGGTAAATACTTATTCTCCGGTGTTCAAGAGAATACAAATATAGCGAAACGTGTCTTTGATATTGTTGGTGGTGGCGACCCGAATAAAGGAAGACGCTAATTATGAACGAAAGTGAGGCAAAATGCCTCACTTTTCTTTTTAGGAGATGGACAGATGAGATTTTTTTTACGGAATTTAAGTTTTCTTCTATTCTTTGTATTATTGCTAGTTGGATGTCAACCTCAAGAGAATAATATAGAACAAAAATCTACTACGAAAAAAACTGAAGAAAAAGTACAGATAACGAAAGAGGAAGAACAGTCTATTCAAGATGTTATTGAGGCATTTGTACGGACGACGAATGAACGAAAATTTGCTGAACATATGGAGTTATTTTCAAAGAAGCTACCTAGTGCCGAAGACTTAAAAACACAAAAAGAAGCAGCTTTTCAAAAGGGAAATAAAAAAATTGAATTGGAACATATAGATATGAAAGCTAGTAAAGCAGGGTATATTATTGTTGAAACAAAGGAAAAAGAATTAGATGGGGAAATTGCTATTCAAAAGAAAGTACAGTATGCGCTTGGAAAAGAAGATGAGACCTGGAAGATCGAAGAGGTCCGCACGATAGAGAAGAAATAAAAAAGGTTCTCCTTGAAGAGAACCTTTTTTATAGTGGTAACAGAATTTGATTTGAGCATGCTTCAATGTCATCAATATCTTGACGAATTGTTGCCATTTTATTATCAAGATCTTCAGCTTTCATTGCTGCATCATGTAGTTCATCTTTTAAATATTCAGGTATATTTCCTTCATATTTATAATAAAGTTTATGTTCTAAACTTGCCCAAAAGTCCATTGCAAGTGTACGTAATTGAATTTCTGCAAATACATCTTTTGTACCAGAATTTAGTGATAAGGGATACTTAATAATCATGTGTAAACTTTTATATCCGTTTCCTTTTGGGTTAGCGATATAATCTTTTACTTCTATGACTTCCATATCCTCACGCTTTTGAATTACTTCTTTTAAATGATAGATGTCTTCTACGAAGCAACATGTAATACGAATACCAATGATATCTTGCAAATTTGTTTGAGCATTTTCAATTGTTGGCAATAAGTTTTTTCGCTCTAGCTTTTTTATAATACTTTCAGGTTGTTTTAGTCTAGTTTTTATATGTTCAAACGGGTTGTAATCCTCTAAAAATTGAGCTTCCCGGTTCATAATTTCAAATTTTGTTTTTAACTCTTCTAAAGCAAATGTATACGGTAATACAAAAGCTTTCCAGTAGTTAACTGTTGATTGATTATATTCCATTTATATACACACCTTTTCCTATTTACAAGTGAGGTTGTTATTTATACTAAATACCAAATCATATAAGCACAAGCAGCAAATGATGAGATCATAAAACGATATTTAGTTTTCATACTTTCAACTCCTTTCGAGTGAGATTCTATATGAGTAAACGTGATTGTTAATAAATTCACTATGTACAACTTCTATAGTAATAGATTCATGTGAATTTCGTATGAACTAATTGTTTCAGCTTTTTGTCTTTTTTTTGTAAATCATAATTATTATCTGTAATTTAAAGTGTTTTAATTTGATTTATTCATTTGTATAAATTAATGTATATTTAAATTTATAGTTATTAAGGAGGATATATGGTGAACTTTGAAGAATTGGCAACTGCTAGGCGTTCCGCAATGAAATTTATACAAGGCATAGAAATCCCTGATGAGGATTTTAAAAAAATATTTGAGTTAACAAAGCTTTCCCCCTCTTGTTATAATTTGCAACATGCACATTATGTCGTAATTCGTGATCAAGAGCGAAAAGAAAAATTAAAAGAATTAGCTTTCGGACAATATAAAGTAGCGAGTGCATCTGCTGTAGTGCTTGTTTGTGGTGATAAGAGAGCGTATCAAAATGTTGAAAATATTTATTTTGGTATGAAGGTTTTAAAAATGATTGATGAATGTGAATATGAAGATACAATTAGGCAAACGAAAGGGTTATATGAAAGAAAAGGAGAGCGGTTCATGGAAGAGGAAGCGATTAGAAATGCTTCGTTAAGCGCAATGACTTTTATGTACGCTGCTAAATATTACGGCTATGATACGTGTCCAATGATTGGTTTTGATGAAAAAGCAGTACAAAATGAGTTGAATATGCCAGGGCATATAGTACCTGTTTTAATGGTTACGATAGGGAAAAGTGATACTACTAAAATTCGTCCTAGAGGATATCGAAAGCCAATTAGCGAGTTCGTTACATACGAATCGTTTTCATCAAAATGATAGATTACTAAAAACAAAAGGGTTCTATTTAGAATCCTTTTGTTGTGTAATTGACAAATAGAATGAAGTTATATAATATATAAATCGTAATCATTACGTTTTAGTTGCAATCTTTGAAAGAGAGGAGAATTACATATGCGTGTAAATATTACATTAGCTTGTACGGAGTGCGGTGATCGTAATTACATTTCTAAAAAAAATAAACGAAACAATCCCGAGCGCATCGAACTAAAAAAATATTGTCCACGATTAAAGCGAGTAACGTTACATCGTGAAACGAAGTAAAAGACTAGAGATTTCTCTAGTCTTTTTTTATTAATAAGTTTTGGATTTGTTTGTTATAATTACCTTAAATTGTAACGCAAGGAGAGGTATGATGAATCAAAAAGATAAAGAAAGAAAAGAGCAAGTGGCTCATATGATTGACATTCCAGATGAATATAGGCTTGTTGTAGATGATCAAGAAGGTGTGGATGACCCATATCATCTAGTATGGTGGGAGCATAAAGAGGATGAGGAGAGAACGATACAAATTACGTTGAATAGACATACTGGTAATTTAATTGAATTTAGTATAGATGATGAAATTTATTTTTCGAGTGGTAAGGAAGCGATAGATGAGAATAAAGCAAGAGAGATTGCAAATGCATTCTTAAAAAAATATACAAAAGAAGGATATGAGTTTTATACATATATAACGGTTAAGGATGACAGGCGTGGGTGGAAAGAAGTAAATTATATGCAAGAAGTGAATGGCTACCCATTACCGAATGCAGGGTGTGTTGTGCGAGTTCATCCTTCAGGCAATGTTGTACATTTTCGTTATAATGGACAAAAAGCTATTGAGAAAAAACCGTTATGGCCAAGTGAAATTGTTGAGGAGAACGTCGTTTTAGAAAATCTGAAAGCTAGACAAGATATGAGACTTGTATTTGTAGATTTAACACATTCTTCATGTAAATATGAAAATGGTGAGGAAGTAAAAGGGTATCATCTTGTATATGAACCAGAACCTAGTCATGCGTTTATTGATGCAAGTACAGGTAAAGATTTGTTTGGAACAGATCATTATAAATTGCCTCTAACTGTAGCTGTTGAAAACCCGAAAAAAGGTATTCGACAAGAGGATATATTCGATTTGTTTGATTGGGATAAAGAAAATTTTACAAAAGTAGCTGAGAAGGAAAATGATTATGAAATAAGGATGAAATTTGTTCCGAAAGAGGAATTACAGAAACAGAAAGAAGAAAAGAATCCATATTTAATGAATGAATTTTTTAAAAAGCATTTACCGATGTTAAAATATAATAATTTTGTTGGCGTTATGATTGATAAATCTACCAATGAATTAACTGGTTTTATAAAACTGACAGACGATAATGAAGTAAAGCAAATACTGTCTAGAGAGGAATGCATACAAAAAGCACTTCAATTTTTGGAACAAGTTATTCCAGATGTCACACAATATCTACGACTTTGGGAAGAACGTGAAGAAGCAGAAGATGGGATTGAAAGGTTTACCTTTTCCGTATATGTGAATGGTATTCCAGCAGAGTATAACCAATTTAGGGTCAATATCAATGCAGAAAATGGTGCTGTGATGCACTACTCCGGAGAGTCTAGCAACTTTATAAAAGAATTACTTACATATGAAACAACAATAAAAATAACAAAAGAAAAAGCGCTAGAAATATACAGAGGGGCCATGCGAGTGAATTTAGAATGGTTTTTAGAAAATGATGTAGAGGAAACGAACTACGTACTATTGTATAAACAAACAACGGATGAAAATCATAAAGAATCCTTCGATTGTAGTCGAGAAATTCGTTATATTGATGCGCATACTGGGGAGAAAATTTGGAGTGAATAAGGAAAAGGTCTTCGAGAGAAGACCTTTTTTTAGAAATAACGATTTATTCTTCGTATATATCGATTTTGTATAACCACTTTTGTACACTAGCAGGTGGTCCTTCTGTTCTCCACTTTGTTGTGCACATTCCACAGGAACAGTGAATTTTTCTTTTTGCAAAAATACCAGCTGTTTTAGGTGTATGTCCTCATGCATGTTTTACGATAATCATCTTTCGGCGCATCGTACGCTGACGTTGGTGCCTTGTATAAGCACGTGTTCTTTCAAATTTCATATTTGTATAATCACTCCTTGTAGTACAAGTAGCTTGCAAGAGCGTACAAGGAGTTCATCTCTTACAAGCTACTTATGAACAAGAGGGTAATGAAATGTTTCATATTCCACTCTCCAATCTTTTGTTTAAGTATATGTAGCAAAGCTTTTTGAGACAAATATTATGTGTAAAAACATATTGGAATGATATCGTACAGACACAAACAACCTCACGCCCACATACACATAATAAAGACCACTATTTTGGCGGAGGTGAAAGGTTTGAGTCTATTCGCCGCAATTGGATATATGGTTCGAGAAGTGTTTGTCTTTGTTTCTTATGTGAAGAATAATGCGTTCCCGCAGCCGTTATCATCAGATGATGAGAGAAAGTACTTAGAGTTAATGGAGCAAGGTGATGCTCAAGCGAGAAATCTTTTAATTGAACATAATTTACGGCTTGTAGCTCATATCGTTAAAAAATTTGAAAACACAGGAGAAGATGCAGAAGATTTAATTTCAATTGGTACAATTGGGCTCATTAAAGCAATTGAGAGTTATTCAGCAGGGAAAGGAACAAAGCTTGCGACGTATGCAGCACGCTGTATTGAAAACGAAATTTTGATGCATTTACGTGTACTAAAGAAAACGAAAAAAGACGTTTCACTTCATGATCCGATCGGGCAAGATAAAGAGGGGAATGAAATATCGCTTATTGATATATTAAAATCTGAGTCTGAAGATGTAATTGATATGATTCAGCTTAGTATGGAGTTAGAAAAGATTAAAGAGTATATCGATATTTTAGACGAACGAGAGAAAGAAGTTATCGTAAAGCGCTTTGGACTTGGGCTTGATAAGGAGAAAACGCAGCGGGAGATTGCGAAGGCACTTGGTATTTCAAGGAGCTACGTATCAAGAATTGAAAAGCGTGCGTTAATGAAAATGTTCCATGAATTTGTAAGAGCAGAGAAAGAGAAAAAAGCGAAAGAATAATGTGCATTGCAAGCAGCCAAATTTTAAAATGGGCTGCTTTTCTTTTTGTAAATAAGGAAAGAAAACGAGTTGTATTAAGAAGAAATACATGTTCACTGTTGAAAATGACGGATTCTATCTGTAATATTAGAGGGTGCTAAACAATTTAAGAATAATACCATACTTAACTTAGTTTTCGATTTGCATAATGAACAGTTCTATATGATATGTGGGAATAAGAACCAGTTTTACATATGATATAGAAAGAAAATAAGGGAAAACTAAAGTTATAGACTGGTTAGGAGGTTTCGCAATTTGCGACGTACATTATATCGACTTATGATAGAACTTACAAATGGTCGCTTTACTTCTTATATATTACGTAAATTTGCACAATCTCGTTTGAGCTCCATCATAATTCCATCATATGCGAAAGTTTTTCAAATTAATCAAGATGAGATGGAAAAGGGTTTGAAGGAATATAGAACATTGCATGACTTATTTACGCGTAGGCTAAAAGAAGGAAAGCGTAGTATTGATACAGATACATCGAGTATCGTTAGCCCTGTTGATGGTGTTTTTGCTGACCACGGTCCTATTGAGGATACAAAAACATTTGATATTAAAGGTAAGCGTTATTCAATTGTGGATATGCTAGGTAATGAAGAACGTGCAAAGCGATATGCAGGCGGTACATACATGGTCATTTATTTGAGTCCAAGTCATTATCATCGCATTCATAGTCCACTTTCTGGGGCTGTGACTGAAAGATTTGTACTCGGTAGAAAATCATATCCGGTAAATGCAGCTGGTATGGAATACGGTAAAGAACCACTGTCAAAAAATTATCGTTCTGTTACAGAAGTGAATAGTGACGGCGAACATATGGCACTTGTAAAAGTAGGGGCTATGTTTGTTAATAGTATTGAGCTTTTGCATGAAAGAAGTACTGTTCAAAAAGGTGAAGAAATGGCATACTTTACATTTGGTTCAACAGTTGTATTATTGTTTGAAAAAGATATGATAGAAGTAGTGCAGAATTTGAAGAGCGGACAAGAACTTCGTCTCGGTGAAAAAATTGCTACTCGATTAACTCACAAGTAAAGAGAAGATTTTATAATCGTAAATAAGAGTTATGGACAAAGATGCTTAATGATGAAATCCCCCTAGATGGGAGTACTTGTTTATTCGAGAGCCATCGTAGGATGGCTCTTTTTACAGGTTATTAGTAATCTATATGTACTCAAGAAGATTTGGCAAGCTTGTCCTCTAATGAGCGTCTAATAATTTCTTGTTTTATAAGTAAAATGAAGTCGGGATTTAATTTTAGTTCTTTTGCTTTATAATAAGACTCAGTGAGTAACTCAGTAGATAACTGTTCCATATGTTTTGTTTTCAAGGTGAGTCACCTCCTAATAATATAAGGATTGATTCGTTGTTGCATTTAATGTACCAAAAAAATATGACAGTCACAAACAAGTGGTTATCCACATACCACAGTGGATAAATTGTGTATAGATTGTTAGTAAATTCCAAATTGACTGAAAAATTAATGTGGAAAGTGTGTACAATTTTATCCACAGGTTGTATATCGAAAAATGTTGTCGAAAAATTTTATGAAAAATCCTCAAAGAGGTGAAAGAAATTGAAATTATTTTTACCAAATGAATATGTGAAAAATGTATATCATGTTCAACCAGAAGATTTGAAAAAACGTGGAATTAAAGGAGTTATTACTGATTTAGATAACACGTTAATTGAATGGGATCGTCCAAATGCAACGCCGCAACTTGAAGAGTGGTTTTTAAAAATGAAAGAGCAAGGCATTCAAGTAACGGTCGTTTCGAATAATAATGAGCAACGTGTGAAAGACTTTGCTGATCCATTAAATATTCCATTTATTCATAGTGCACGTAAACCATTTGTTCGTGCATTTAAGCGTGCGATACAAGAGATGCACCTGCAGCCGGATGAAGTTGTAGTAATTGGGGATCAGTTGCTTACAGATGTGCTTGGTGGAAATCGTGTAGGACTTCATACAATTTTAGTTGTGCCAGTAGCGCAAACTGATGGATTGGTGACTCGCTTTAATCGAAAAATTGAACGAAGAATTATGAAAAATATGAAGAAAAAAGGTTTAATTAACTGGGAGGAATAAAGTTTGACTGAAACAATTAAATGTATTGGTTGCGGTGTAGAAATTCAAACAGAAAATAAAAATGAAGTTGGGTATGCGCCTGCCTCATCTTTAGAAAAAGAGCAAGTGATTTGTCAACGCTGTTTTCGCTTGAAACATTACAATGAAATTCAAGATGTATCGCTAACAGATGATGACTTCCTACGCATTCTAAATGGAATTGGAAGGTCAGATGCATTAGTAGTCAAGATTGTAGATATTTTTGATTTTAATGGTAGCTGGTTACCTGGCTTACATCGTTTCGTAGGAAATAATAAAGTATTACTTGTAGGAAATAAGGCGGATTTAATTCCTAAGTCAGTAAAACATGATAAAGTAAAGCATTGGATGCGCTATAGTGCAAAGCAGTTAGGATTAAAGCCAGAGGATGTCTTTTTAATTAGTGCAGCGAAGGGACAAGGGATTGCTGAATTAGCGGATGCTATTGAGTATTATCGCGACGGCAAAGATGTTTACGTTGTTGGATGTACGAATGTAGGAAAATCTACATTTATTAATCGTATGATTAAAGAATTTAGTGATGAGACTGAAAATGTAATTACAACATCTCATTTCCCAGGAACAACACTTGACTTAATTGATATTCCATTAGACGAAGAATCTTCTTTATATGATACGCCAGGTATTATTAACCACCATCAAATGGCTCATTATGTTGGAAAGGAAAGCTTAAAGCTTATTACACCAACAAAAGAAATTAAGCCGATGGTATTCCAATTAAATGAGGAACAAACATTATTCTTTAGTGGATTGGCACGCTTTGATTATGTAAGTGGTGGTCGTCGTGCGTTTACTTGTCACTTCTCAAATCGTTTAACAATTCATCGTACAAAGCTTGAGAAAGCAGATGAATTGTATAAAAATCATGCCGGAGATTTACTAAGCCCGCCAACACCAGAAGAATTAGAAAATATGCCTGAGCTGGTGAAATACGAGTTTAATATTCGTGAACCGAAAACGGACGTTGTATTCTCTGGATTAGGATGGGTTACTGTAAACGAATCAGGAGCAAAAATTGTTGCTCACGTACCAAAAGGAGTAAGTGTTTCATTGCGTAAATCTTTAATTTAATATGGAGAGGGATTTATGAAACAATTATATGGTGTAATCGGAAATCCAATTGGACATTCATTATCGCCCGTTATGCATAACGATGCATTTGAACACTTGAATATGGATGCCCATTATCATGCGTTTCTTGTAGAAGAAGGGCTAGGGGAAGCAGTAAGAGGTTTAAAAGCGTTAGGTATTTCAGGATTTAATGTAACAACTCCGCACAAAGTTGCTATTATGGATTATTTGGATGAGATTGACCCACTAGCAAGGCAAATTGGTGCAGTAAATACAGTGGTTCATAAGGATGGAAAATTAATTGGCTACAATACAGATGGAATCGGTTTTGTCCGAGCCTTACAGTCAATTAGTAGTGAACCACTTCAAGAGAAACGTATTTTATTACTTGGCGCTGGTGGTGCTAGCCGAGCTATTTATTTTTCTCTTGCTGATGTAGGTGTGAAAGAAATTGATGTAGCAAATCGTACAGTCGATAAGGCGAAAGAACTTATTGCTGCATGTGCGGCTGATGTTCATTCTGTTGCTTTATCGTTAGAAAAAGCGACAGAAGAACAAGGGAATTATGATATTATCATTCAGACGACAACAAGAGGTATGCATCCGCATGTCGAACATACGCCATTACAAATTTGTTCGTTAAAAGAAGGAACAATTGTATCAGATATAATTTATAATCCATTTGAAACGAAAATTTTATGTGAGGCAAAAGAGCAAGGTGCAATCATTCAAAATGGTATTGATATGTTTGTTTATCAAGGGGCACTTGCATTTGAAATGTGGACAGGACGCGTGCCAAATATTGATAGAATGAAACAATTAGTAATGAGAAAGCTTGGAGGCTAATTATATGTTAACAGGAAAACAAAAAAGATTTTTACGTGCACAGGCACATCATTTAACACCAATTTTTCAGGTTGGAAAAGGCGGCGTAAATGAAAATATGGTGAAACAAATTGGAGAAGCATTAGAGGTTCGTGAATTATTTAAAGTGAGCGTGCTACAAAATTGTGAATTCGATCGTCGTGAAGTTGCAGAAGAACTTGCACAAGGTGCACGTGCTGAAATCGTTCAAGTAATTGGAAGCACAATTGTTTTATATAAAGAATCAAGAGAAAATAAACAAATTAAGCTTCCTCGATAAAAAGATTAGCATGCGGTACTTTTATTGCTAGTGCTTAATGATGTAGAGAGCGAAACCAATTGAACTTTTATTAACAGTGAACTCTCTTCGAATTGATAGGAAGAGAGTTGCTGTATGTAAAAGGAAGGGGCGTTTCTTTTGAGAAAAATTGGCATCATTGGCGGTACATTTGATCCGCCTCATTATGGGCATTTGCTAATTGCAAATGAAGTATATCACGCTTTGGACTTGGAAGAAGTATGGTTCCTGCCAAATCAAATTCCGCCACATAAACAAGGGCGGAATATTACAAGTGTAGAAAGTCGTTTAAAGATGTTAGAGCTTGCGACTGAGGAAGAAGCATACTTTTCAATTTGTTTAGAAGAGCTAAACAGAGAAGGCCCATCTTATACGTATGACACTATGTTACAATTAACGGAAAAGTATCCGGATGTGCAGTTCCACTTTATTATTGGTGGAGATATGGTTGAGTATTTGCCAAAGTGGTATAACATTGAAAAGTTACTTACACTTGTAACTTTCGTTGGAGTTACGAGACCAGGTTATACATTGCATACGCCTTATAATATTGTAAAAGTGGAAATTCCAGAGTTTGCAGTTTCTTCTTCTTTGTTACGTGAGAGGTATATGGAGAAGAAAACGTGCAAATATTTACTTCCGGAAAAAGTACAGGTATATATCGAGAGGAATGGGTTGTATGAATCGTGAGGAAGCACTTCATATTGTTAAACAACAAATGCATGAAAAGCGTTATGTACACACAATAGGTGTAATGGAAACAGCGATTGAACTGGCTCGTTTATATGATGTAGATGAGAAAAAGGCAGAAACAGCTGCTATCTTTCATGATTATGCAAAATGTAGAGCGATTTCAGAAATGGAAGAGATTATTAAGAGGGAAGGTTTGCCGAAGGATCTACTTCACTATAACAAAGAGTTATGGCATGCACCTGTTGGGGCATACTTAGTAGAAAAAGAAGTAGGCATTACGGATCCTGAAATTTTGCAAGCTATTACATACCATACAAGTGGTCATGAGAAAATGACGATGTTAGATAAAGTGATTTATGTAGCAGATTACATTGAGCCGGGGCGTAAGTTTCCTGGTGTAGAAGAAGCGAGAAAACTCGCATATAAAGATATAAATCAAGCGTTACTGTTTGCTTTAAAGCGAACAATTCAATTTTTAATGGAAAAAGATCAAACGATTTATCCATTAACATTCCAAACATACAATGCAGTTATCAAGGAGGAAATTATTAAATGAAAGATAAAGATTTATTAGTATTAGCAGCAAAAGCAGCTGATGATAAGAGAGCAGAAGATATGGTTGTACTAAATATGCAAGGGATTTCACCAATTGCAGACTATTTCATTATTTGTCACGGAAACTCTGATAAACAGGTGCAAGCAATTGCGCGTGAAATTAAAGCGAAGGCGCATGAATTCGAAATTAATGTACAACGTATGGAAGGTTTTGATGAGGCTCGTTGGGTATTAGTAGACCTTGGTGATGTGGTTGCTCATGTATTCCATAAAGATGAGCGTGATCACTACAATTTAGAGCGTCTATGGGGCGATGTACCACGTGAAGATATTACTGAAGAGTTAGATCAATGAAATACGAACAATTTGCATTACTGTATGACGAACTGATGAATGATGTCCCGTATGATAAATGGGTAGAGTTCACAGAGGAAAGTTTGCAGCATGCGGGCATGAAAGAGGCAAAAATTCTTGATGTAGCATGTGGAACTGGTAACGTAACACTACCGCTTATGCGAAAAGGTTATGATTTAACTGGTGTCGATCTTTCAGAAGAAATGTTAACTGTCGCACAGCAGAAATTAGGAGGAGAAGGTTATTTTCTTCCTTTTTACCAACAAGATATGAGAGAACTTGATGTTCCTGGTGAATTTGATTGTGTAACAATCTTTTGTGATTCGTTAAACTATGTATTGCAAGAAGGTGGAGTGCAAGAAACGTTTAGAAGAGTCTTCCATCATTTACGTCAAGATGGCTTGTTTTTATTCGACGTACACTCTTTATATAAAATACATCACGTATTTCAAAATGAAACATATACAGTGAATGGCGAGGAAATATCACTTATTTGGAACTGTTTCCCTGGAGAAGAATCCAATAGTGTGGAACATGATTTGACATTCTTTGTACAAGATCCAGAAGAAGATGTATATCATCGTTTTGATGAATGTCACGTGCAACGAGCATATTCGGTTGAAGAATTAACGAAATGGCTTGAAGAGGCTGGATTTACAGTGCTTCGCGTCACAGGAGACTTTGAACGAATTGAAGTGACAGAACAAACAGAGCGCATCTTTTTTATGGCGAAGAAGAATGGATAAAACAAAAGCAACCGATAAGGTTGCTTTTGTTTTTTTAGAAAAGATTTGATTTTATTTCTAGAATATTAAAAAGATGATACATGTAAAGTACAAAAATGCTAGTTTTAGTGAAAATGTAGCATAAAAAAGATACGTATTAATAAAAAGGATTTGGAATGGCGATGGCGTATTTATTATGTGTGTTTATTGAATTGCTGATCAACGCATTTTAAATCTTCATCAAACTTCTCGTGTGTCCGTTCGATTAATTTATGAAACATATCTCCAACATGTTCTTCTAAAACTAGAATACCTTCTCCTGTAACGCCGCCTTTGACACATACCTTTTCTTGTAAGGTAGGTAATGTGAAAATCTCTTTTTCAAGTAATTTCCCCATTCCAACGACCATTTCACTTACTAAAGTAGTAGCTTCTTCATGTGTAATATTTGTTTTATCTACAGCAGCGTTAATGAAACATTGTAATAAATAACTAAAGAATGCAGGGCCGCAGCTTGCTATATCAGATGAAACGCGCGTTATATCTTCTTCTATTACAAGTGGAGTAGAAATTTTTTTGAATAGCCGAAGTAGTTTTTGTTGCCACTCTTCAGAGCATTTACTTCCAAATGTAAATAATGATGCGCCAGATAGGGCGCGGTTTGTAATGCTCGGAATGATACGTGCGACGTGGCAAGGTACAAGTGTCTCTAATTGTGATGGGGATATTGGACTTGTGATAGAAACTAAGCACTTTTCATCAGAAAAATATTCAGCATATTTTTGTAGGATAGGGTATATATCTTTCGGTTTAACGCAAATAAAAATAAGTTGTGATTGTTCGAGTACTTCTGGGATTGTTTTGGCTATATGAATAGAAGGGTATTTTTCCTTTATATGATATGCTTTGGCAGGCGTCCGATTAATGATTGTAAGGCACGAAGGTTTGACAGCACGGGTCTCTAAAAATGCATCGATTAGTATATTCCCCATGTTTCCTGTCCCTATAATTCCTATGTTCAATGTTTCATCCCTCCTTCGTAACAGCTTTCTCCTAAACAATATGAATGATGTTATAAATTTATGATTAGAGGTGTAAAATGATGTGGGATTTTCCGAAAAAATGGTTGGGGTTAGTAGCTATTATTGTAACTGTACTTTTTCTTTTTTTCTGGAAAACAAACCAGCATACAGAGCGATCGGTCATTGCAACGGATGTTCAGGCGAAAGATGTAGAGAAAAAAAGTAAACCGAAAATATTAGATGCAAAGGAACAGAAAAAAATACTAATTGATATGAAAGGGGCCGTTGTTAAAGAGGGGGTGTATGAAATGAAAGAAGGGGATCGGTTCAAGGATGCCGTTGAAAAGGCGGGTGGTTTTTTGCCCGAGGCAGATATAAAGAAGGTGAATTTAGCACAAATTGTACAAGACCAAATGATTCTTTATGTACCCAATAAAAATGAGCAAGTGCAAGATGTGGCTACCTCTTCAAAGGGGGAAGGGAAAGTTCAAATAAATGCAGCTTCTAAAGAGCAACTTGAAAAAATCACAGGCATTGGCTCTCGAAAAGCGGAAAGTATTTTGAAATATCGAGAGGAACATGGTCCGTTTCAGAAAATAGAAGATTTATTAGAGATTGATGGGATTGGTGTGAAGTCTTTGGAAAAAATAAAAGATCAAATTATTATTCCGTAAAAGATTGACGAAGTTTTTCTTCATTCGCTACACTACAAGTAGACAAAAAAGAAGGTGAAAAATATGGAACGAATTTCGTGGGATCAATATTTTATGACGCAAAGTCATTTGTTATCTTTACGTAGTACATGTACAAGACTTGCAGTAGGGGCAACAATCGTTCGTGACAAGCGGATTATTGCTGGCGGCTATAATGGTTCAATTAAAGGTGGGGTACATTGTATCGATGATGGATGCTATGTCATTGATAATCATTGTGTTCGTACAATTCATGCAGAAATGAATGCTTTATTACAATGTGCCAAGTTTGGTGCGAAAACAGAGGAAGCAGAAATTTACGTTACGCATTTCCCTTGTTTACAATGTTGTAAGGCAATTATTCAAAGTGGTATTACAGCGGTTTATTATGCGCAGGATTATAAAAATCATCCATACGCCATAGAGTTATTTGAACAAGCGAATGTAACAGTGAAGCACGTTCCACTAGAATATGATATTGCTGCATTAGAGGAGCAAAAACGTTATACGGAGTTAAAAGAATTATTTGCGTCTTTCGAAAAAGATAATTTATCAATGGAAGAATTACAGCATGTATTCACGAAAGCAAAAATGATGCTATAAGGAGTGAGTATAAGTTGCATGAACAATGGGGCTATATTGCAATCTCTTTTATAATGGGGATTGCAATCGCCTTTTCCTTGTCATTTTTATGGATTGCTTGTTGTTTCGTTTTATATGTTTTCTTCTGTTTATATCGTACTTCGCGTAAAACCTTCATTTTTTGTATGATAGCGTGTTTTAGTGGTGCTATGTACACTTCGTATGTTCAAGGGCAAAATAAGCCTCTAGGGGAGCCCTATGAAGCTACAAGAGAGGTGATACAAAATACACCTCTTATTAATGGGGATCGCCTATCTTTTCAATTTGAAGATCAGAATAAAAATACAGTGCAGTTAAGTTACAAAATGAAATCAGCCTTGGAAAAGAAACAATTACAACAATTATATGCGGGAGTATCCTGTGTATTCAAAGGTGAGAGGAAAGAACCGCAAACTGCTCGGAATTTTCATGGTTTTGATTACCGAGATTATTTATATAAACAAAATATTCATTTTATATTCCATGCTACATATATTTCTGAGTGCCAAAAAACATCATTATCATTTGTGCAATGGATTCTTTTTTATAGGCAGCACATAATCTTTAAAGTTACAGAAATGTTTCCAGAGCAATCAGGTGCTTTTATGAATGCATTATTATTTGGTGACCGACAACAAATGACGTTTGAAGTTGAAGAACAGTATCAGCAATTTGGTCTTGTGCATTTATTGGCGATTTCAGGGTCGCATATTGTTCTGTTAATGGTGATAGTTTACTTTGTTTTACTGAGAAGTGGTGTGACGAAGGAGATGGCGACAGTATTTCTAATTGTTTGTATTCCAGTGTACATGATTATAGCAGGCGCATCACCATCTGTTATAAGAGCTTCTATAACAGGTGTTTTATTGTTGGGTGCTTTCATTTGTTCTGTTCGCTTATCTAGTTTAGATGCCTTAAGTATAACGGCTATATGTATGCTTATATACGACCCATATCTTGTTTTTAATATAGGATTTCAATTTTCATTTGTAGGTAGTTTCGCTTTAATTTTATCTGCTCCGATACTACTAAGGTGTAGTAATGGAGTAATTCGAAATGCTATTTATATTTCTATTATCTCGCAGCTCGTTAGTACCCCGATTTTGTTATATCATTTTGGTTATTTTTCTCCATATAGTATTTTCCTCAACTTCATATACGTTCCATTTTTATCTATAATTGTATTACCATGTAGTATTATTATTCTGGTATTTATACCAATTATCCCATTTCTCGCAAAAGGACTTGCGAATGTACTGTCAGTAGGTTTAATTATTTCTAATAATTTACTAAGTTACTGTGAAAGCTTACCGTTTACCCGCCTAGTTTTCGGGCAAACACCCATACTTCTTATAGTTGTATATTGTGTAATAATTATTAGTATATTGATCGTCTTGGAAAGAGGGATGCCGAAAAAAATTGTGTTCATAGTCATGAGTGGCTTTCTTTTTATTAGCACGTGTCATTATGTATACCCGTATTTTCGCGAGAGTGGGAGTGTGACATTTATTGATGTTGGACAAGGTGATGCAATATTAATTCGACTTCCATATGATAAAGGGGTTTATCTTATTGATACAGGTGGAACACTTCGGATAAATAAAGAAGAATGGCAACGGAAAAAGCATGAATTTTCTGTTGGTCACGATATTCTTGTTCCTTTTTTGCAAAAGGAAGGTGTGAAAACAATTGATAAATTAATCATAACGCATGGAGATGCGGATCATATAGGTGCCGCATCGGATTTATTATCGTATATAACTGTAAAAGAAGTTGTATTTGGTCAAAAGAAACAAGAGACAGTATTAGAAAAGGTGTTAAAGAAAAAAGCATTAGAAAAAGAAGTGAAAATAAGTATAGTGGAAGAAGGGGAGTGTTGGAGTGTAAATGGAGCGGAATTTTTTATACTAGCTCCGAAAGGGAAAGAAAAAAGTGAAAATAACTCTTCAATTGTAATGTGGGCCAAATTAGGAGGATTAACATGGCTGTTTACAGGTGATTTAGAAGAAGAGGGAGAGGAATTTTTAGCATCGACATATCCATATTTACGGGCGGATGTTTTAAAAGTTGCGCATCATGGGAGTAAAACGTCATCTACAGCACCTTTTTTGAGGCTTATACAGCCTAGTATAGCGATTGTTTCTGTGGGAGAACGGAATAGGTATGGACATCCGGATAAGGAGGTGATAGAGCGTTTTGAGAAGATGGGTACTGAAATATGGCGAACGGATAAACAAGGTGCTATTTCCTATGTTTTTAAAGGGGAAACCGGAACCTTTAAAAGTAAAATCACATATGATGAAATACATAATAGATGAAAAAGAGAAGACTGCCATGAAATGGCAGCCTTTAAGAACCGATGAATTTAATAACAGTTGCAATAATGAAAAGTGTTGCGAAAAAACCAAATGAGACGATAAATCCTACCCCTGAATCAATAGCGTCATTGCGTTTACTTTGAACATTTTGTTCAAAATCATTCATTTAGAATCCCTCCCCAACATTCCACTTTAGTATAAAATATTGTCAGAAAAAAATCTACAATTTCCATATGAAGAGGAACCGAGTATTTTTACTACTTTCTAGTTCGTTAAGTGACATGAGTTTTTCGTTTCCAAGCATGTTAAGAGTTGGCACTTATACTCGGATTTTTATTGTGAATAATAAAGGGAAGGTGATTACCGCACACCAATAAGAAACCCGGGACTTATTGCGTGGCGTTTAATATAAATAAAGGGGCGGGTTGTAAAGCCTGTTCCTTTGTACTTGTAAAACAAAAGCTAGGGCATTAGTATAAATATATATTGCCAAGTTAGGGAGTAGGAAAAAAGTATGAGTGATATACATAAAAAAATTAAAAAGAAGCAGTTTGCTCCGTTATATTTACTGTATGGAACGGAAGCGTTTTTTATAAATGAAACGATAAAGCTTATTACAACAGAAGCACTTGAAGAGGAAGATCGAGAATTTAATGTTGTGACATACGATTTGGAAGAATCCTATTTAGAAGATGTGGTTGAGGATGCGCGTACACTTCCTTTTTTTGGGGAACGGAAAGTACTATTAATGAAATCACCACTTTTTTTAACTTCACAAAAAGAAAAGTTAGAACAAAATATAAAAATTTTAGAAGAATATATTGGTGAACCTTCTCCATTTTCTATTCTTGTTTTTGTTGCGCCTTACGAAAAACTCGATGAACGAAAAAAAATTACAAAACTATTAAAGAAAACAGCGGATGTAGTAGAAGCGAATGCGATGCAAGTGCAAGATGTTCAGAAATGGATTGGTGCTCGTGCTGATGAAGTACATGTGCATATTGATAATGCAGCTGTTAGTTTGTTATTAGAGCTTGTGGGAAGTAATGTAACGATGTTGGCGAAGGAAATGGACAAGTTAACGTTATACGTTGGTATGGGCGGAGAGATTACACCAAAACTTGTTACAGAGCTTGTGCCGAAGTCTGTGGAGCAAAATGTATTTGCTTTGACAGAAAAAGTAGTGAAAAAGGATATTGCGGGTGCAATGCAAATTTTAGATGGATTATTTACGCAGCAGGAAGAACCGATTAAATTGCTTGCGTTATTAGTGAGTCAATTCCGCTTGCTGCATCAAGTGAAAGAGTTGCAACAACGTGGTTACGGACAAAATCAAATCGCGTCTCATATTGGTGTACATCCGTATCGTGTAAAGTTGGCGATGAATCAAACGAAGTTTTTCTCTTTTGAAGAATTAAAAAAAGTTATTATAGAATTAGCGGAAGCTGATTATAGTATGAAGACGGGGAAAATGGATAAGAAACTTGTGCTTGAGTTTTTCCTGCTGCGGCTAAATCATATGTAGTGATACAAAAAAGTTCATGTACTTGTTACGTGAACTTTTTTGTATATAAAAAAACGATCCAAATGGATCGTTTTTTAAACGCCTTACGCGTTTACTTGTTTCGCTAAGCGAGATTTTTGACGAGCTGCAGCGTTTTGGTGGATAAGACCTTTACGAGCTGCTTTGTCAAGTTTTTTAGAAGCAGTTTTGAAAGCTTCTTTAGCATTTTCAAGATCGTTATTAGTAACTAAAGCTTCTACAGTTTTAACAGCAGAACGCATGTCAGACTTGATAGAAGCGTTATGTGCACGACGCTCTTCGCTAAGTTTAGCGCGTTTGATAGCAGATTTGATGTTTGCCATACTTTTCACCTCCCTGGTGCAATCGAATGACTCGATTCTTAACATAGAACAAGTGATATTCTATCAAACGGTGAAGAGAATTGCAATAGTATATCAATGAAATTTCACGTAAAGGAAAGAATGACCTTATATAACTTTGGGAAATCTAACGATATTTACTATGAATTACGGAGGAGATACGATGAAAGAACCATTAGATTTAAGTAAATATAGTATTAGAACTGACCTTGCTGTAGAAGCGCATCAAATGTTGCAAGAACGCCAAGAAGAACAAGAAGGGGTACAAGGAGTTATTGTAAAAGAGAGGGAAGAAGAGGGTATTACAATTACAAAAGTCACAATTGATGAAGTTGCATCTGAATCGATGGGTAAAAAACCTGGAAATTATTTAACGCTTGAAGTGCAAGGTATACGTCAACAAGATACGGAACTGCAACAAAAGGTAGAGCGGATTTTTGCGAAAGAATTTTCTTATTTCTTAGAAGAGGTTGGCGTTACAAAAGAAGCGAGCTGTTTAATTGTTGGTCTTGGGAATTGGAATGTAACACCGGATGCACTTGGACCGATAGTTGTAGAAAACGTATTGGTAACGAGACATTTGTTTCAATTGCAGCCTGAAAGTATAGAAGAAGGTTTTAGGCCTGTTAGTGCAATTCGTCCGGGAGTAATGGGAATTACAGGAATTGAAACGAGCGATGTTATTTATGGAATCATTGAGAAGACGAAGCCAGACTTTGTAATTGCAATTGATGCGTTAGCTGCACGCTCTATTGAACGTGTAAATAGTACGATACAAATTTCGGATACAGGGATTCATCCTGGATCTGGTGTTGGGAATAAACGTAAGGAGCTAAGTAAAGAAACATTAGGAATCCCTGTTATTGCGATTGGTGTTCCAACTGTAGTAGACGCAGTTTCTATTACGAGTGATACGATCGATTTTATTTTGAAGCACTTTGGAAGAGAGATGAAAGAGGGACATAAGCCGTCACGGTCTTTATTACCAGCGGGATTTTCATTCGGAGAAAAGAAAAAATTAACAGAAGAAGATATGCCGGATGAAAAAAGTCGGAATATGTTTTTAGGTGCTATTGGTACGTTGGAAGAAGAAGAAAAAAGAAAATTGATCTATGAAGTACTGTCTCCTCTCGGTCATAATTTAATGGTGACCCCAAAAGAAGTAGATGCTTTTATAGAGGATATGGCAAATGTAATAGCGAGTGGGTTAAATGCAGCGCTGCATCATCAAATTGACCAAGATAATACAGGAGCATATACACATTGAGGGGGAGAGACGATGATAGTTTAAGTCGTTTTGCACTTCTGTGTATATGTAGTGCAGTTTTATGTTTACTTATGATGATAGCAGGAGTTGCGCTTGCTAATCATGGTTTGAAAAGTATGAAAGGTTATCAGCAGCTGTCGTATGAACAAATAGCTCATATGACAGGGACAGAGGGTGCGAGTGCTGAATCAGAAATTTTGGGAAGTTCGTTTTCAACTATTGAGAAACAAAAACAATTAGAAAGTTTAAGAAGTTTTAATGTCGTAGAAGGAATTGGTATGGCGATAGCAAGTGTTGCTTATGAAATAACAAAGTTTGGAACGGATATAGTTGTTGGGAAAGTGAAAGAGATTTTTAGCTAAGAGTAGCAGGAAGAACGGTTGTCTTATCGTTTTGTACGACAGCCGTTTTTTAATTTGAAAAAGGTTTGTCTCTTATGGTTTGTTCGCATAAGATATAGATAGAATGATTTGTCTTGTAAGCAGCACGAGTTTTCATTGAATCTTTGCTGCTCTATTGATATAATCAGTGCTAGTGTATATTGGCGAGACTATTAGGAGTTGAGAACATAGATGAATAAAGAAGAAAGAGCAAAAAGACAGTCCAAAATTCGTAACTTCTCCATCATTGCTCACATTGACCACGGGAAATCAACGTTGGCAGACCGTATTTTGGAGAAAACAAACGCGTTAACACAGCGCGAAATGAAAGCTCAGTTGCTTGACTCTATGGATTTAGAGCGTGAGCGCGGTATTACAATTAAATTAAATGCAGTACAATTAACGTATAAAGCGAAAGACGGTGAAGAGTATATTCTTCACTTGATCGATACGCCAGGACACGTCGATTTTACGTACGAAGTATCTCGTAGTTTAGCGGCTTGTGAAGGTGCAATTCTTGTTGTTGATGCAGCGCAAGGGATTGAGGCGCAAACATTAGCAAACGTATATTTAGCGCTTGATAATAATTTAGAAATCTTACCAGTTATTAATAAAATCGATTTACCAAGTGCGGATCCAGAACGCGTACGTCAAGAGGTAGAAGATGTAATTGGTTTAGATGCATCGGAAGCTGTACTTGCTTCGGCAAAAGCAGGCATTGGTATTGAGGACATTTTAGAACAAATCGTTGAAAAAGTACCAGCTCCGACGGGTGATTCAGAAGAGCCGTTACAATGTATGATTTTCGATTCCTTATATGATCCATATCGTGGTGTAATTGCATATATCCGTGTTGTAAACGGAACGGTAAAAGTTGGCGATAAAGTACGTATGATGGCAACTGGTAAAGAGTTTGAAGTAACAGAAGTAGGTGTATTTACACCGAAAACAACGCAGCGTGATGAGTTAACTGTAGGTGATGTAGGTTTCTTAGCAGCATCTATTAAAAACGTAGGTGATACACGTGTTGGTGATACGATTACACATGCGAAACGTCCGGCTGCAGAGGCGTTACCAGGTTACCGTAAATTAAACCCGATGGTATTCTGTGGGCTGTATCCAATTGATTCTGCTCGTTATAACGATTTACGTGATGCGTTAGAAAAATTAGAGTTAAACGATTCTGCTCTTGAGTTTGAACCAGAAACATCTCAAGCGCTAGGATTTGGTTTCCGTTGTGGATTCTTAGGTTTACTTCACATGGAAATCATTCAAGAACGTATTGAACGTGAATTTAAGATTGACTTAATTACAACAGCGCCAAGCGTTATTTATAAAGTTTATTTAACAAACGGTGAAGATGTTATTGTTGATAATCCATCTAATATGCCAGATCCACAGTCTATCGATCGTGTAGAAGAGCCGTTTGTTAAAGCTTCAATTATGGTTCCGAATGACTATGTTGGAGCTGTAATGGAAATTTGCCAAGGTAAACGTGGAACGTTTATTGATATGCAATATTTAGATGAAACGCGTGTTACATTAACATATGAAATCCCGTTATCAGAAATCGTATATGACTTCTTCGATCAATTGAAATCAAATACGAAAGGATATGCATCATTTGACTACGAGTTAATTGGTTATAAACCGTCTAAACTTGTGAAAATGGATATTCTTTTAAATAATGAACAAGTGGATGCTTTATCATTCATTGTGCACCGTGATTCAGCGTATGACCGTGGTAAAGTAATCGTAGAGAAATTAAAAGAATTGATTCCAAGACAACAGTTCGAAGTGCCAATTCAAGCTACTATTGGAAACAAGGTTGTAGCACGTTCTACAATTAAGGCGATGCGTAAAAACGTACTTGCAAAATGTTACGGTGGTGACATTTCTCGTAAGCGTAAACTTCTTGATAAGCAAAAAGAAGGTAAAAAACGTATGAAGTCTGTTGGTTCTGTAGAAGTACCGCAAGAGGCATTCATGGCTGTACTGAAAATGGATGACAACTAATATAAAATAAAGAAGGAGTCGTTTATGCGGCTTCTTTTTTTCTGTATCATTACTTTTTAGACATCTTAGTATCTCTCATTTACAATAGTGAGAGAGCTTTTTAGTTCATACAGAGTTAGGAGATTATTAATGTCCGAAAATATTCGAAAAGATATTCAAGAGAAACTACAAAATGGTAATTTTAATTGTGAAAAGGAATTGACGCTTTCTATTATTAGTGGAAAGTGGAAAGTTGTGATACTGTGGCATCTTGGTGTGGAAGGGCCTCATCGTTTTAGCGAATTACAACGGTTATTCCCAAGCATTTCTCATAAAGTTTTGTCGAACCAATTAAAAGAGTTAATGGAAGATGGGATTGTTGATCGAACAGTATATCCCGAAATTCCTCCTCGTGTTGAGTATTATATGACGGAACTAGGCATGTCACTTTTACCAATCGTTGAAATGATGTATGATTGGGGAAAAATGCGAATGGAACAAATCCGTAATACGTTAGAGAAGTAGAGAACCCTCCGGAGTGCGGAGGTTTTCTTTTTAGAAAGGTAGGAGTTATATTTGGTACAAGCTGCATATATTCATATTCCGTTTTGTCAGCATATTTGTCACTATTGTGATTTTAATAAAGTGTTTATTGAACGCCAACCGGTAGATCAATATTTAGAGTACTTAGAGAAAGAAATAATAAATACGGTTCAAAAAGTACCGTTTGATAGTATGAAAACGATTTTTGTTGGTGGAGGAACGCCGACAGCATTAAATATGGAACAGACAAAAAAATTACTCGAGATTATTAATCGTCATTTGCGTCCGTTTGCTCCGAATTGTGAATTGACATTTGAAGCGAATCCAGGAGATCTGCCGAAAGAGAAGTTGAATGTACTGCTAGAAGGTGGAGTGAATCGAATTAGTTTTGGTGTGCAAACGTTCCGTGATGAACTGCTGGAGAAAATCGGGCGCAAGCATACGAGGGAAGATGCATTCCTAGCGATTCGAGAAGCTCAAGAAGTAGGCTTTAAAAATATTAATGTAGATATTATTTATGCTTTGCCAGGACAAACGATAGAAGATGTGAAGGAAACATTAGACATTGCTTTTACGCTTGGTGTACAACATTTCTCGGCATATTCATTAATTGTGGAACCCAAAACAGTGTTTTATAACTTAATGAATAAAGGGAAATTGCGTCTTCCGGGTGAAGACCATGAAGCGAAAATGTATGAAATGGTAATGGATGAAATGGAGAAACACGGTTATAACCAGTATGAAATTAGTAATTTCTCAAAAGGTGATAATGAAAGTAGACATAATCTCACATACTGGAATAATGAAGAGTACTATGGATTTGGAGCTGGAGCGCATAGTTATGTAAATGGAGAACGTATTCAAAATGTAGGACCGCTCAAGCAGTATTTTACGAAAATTGATGAAACAGGATTTCCTTATTTAGATGTTCATGAAGTGACTGAGAAGGAAAAAATGGAAGAAGAGTTGTTTTTAGGACTTCGAAAAACAAAAGGTGTTTCTAAAATAGCATTCCAAAAGAAATTCAATATGGAGATGGATCAAGTTTTCGCGAAGCAGTTACAAGGCAATCAAGAACAAGGGTTGCTTGAAGAAAGAGATGGATATGTGCGTTTAACACGAAAAGGGAAATTATTAGGGAATGAAGTGTTCCAGTCATTTTTGATTGACTAATTAAATGTTTCATAAACGTGAAAAAAATTCATTATTTCGTGACGTTTCCGTTGACAATTGAATGTCAATTTTGGTAAGTTATTAATAGATTTAGCACTCGAAGACAAAGAGTGCTAACAGAGGTGATGATGAGATGCTTACGGAACGTCAGCTCTTAATTTTACAAACAATTATTGATGACTTTATTGGATCAGCGCAGCCCGTTGGGTCTAGAACGTTGGCTAAAAAAGAAGAAATCACATTTAGTTCAGCTACTATTCGAAATGAAATGGCTGATTTAGAAGAATTAGGTTTTATTGAAAAAACACATAGTTCTTCTGGACGGGTTCCTTCTGAGAAAGGATACCGATTTTATGTAGACCATCTTTTAGCGCCGCAAAACTTACCGAACGATGAAATTGTACAAATTAAAGATTTATTTGCTGAAAGAATTTTTGAAGCAGAAAAAGTTGCACAGCAATCTGCTCAAATTTTATCAGAGCTTACGAGCTATACGGCGATTGTTCTAGGGCCTAAGTTAAGCACAAATAAACTTAAAAACGTACAAATTGTGCCGCTTGATCGTCAAACAGCAGTCGCTATTATTGTAACGGATACAGGGCATGTACAAAGTAAAACGATTACCGTTCCGGAATCTGTTGATTTATCAGATTTAGAAAAAATGGTTAACATTTTAAATGAAAAGCTATCTGGTGTACCGATGGCAGAACTTCATAATAAAATCTTTAAAGAGATTGTTACAGTTTTACGTGGGTATGTTCATAATTACGATAGTGCGATAAAAATGTTAGATGGTACATTTCAAGTTCCGTTATCGGAAAAGATATACTTTGGAGGGAAAGCGAATATGCTTTCGCAACCGGAGTTCCATGACATTCATAAAGTAAGATCTTTGCTGACGATGATTGATAATGAGGCTGCGTTTTATGACATTTTGCGTCATAAACAAGTCGGAATTCAAGTGAAAATTGGTAGAGAAAATTCTTCTACGGCAATGGAGGATTGCAGTTTGATTTCTGCAACGTATTCGATTGGAGAAGAGCAACTTGGAACAATTGCAATTTTAGGTCCGACGAGAATGCAATACTCTCGTGTAATTAGTTTACTGCAGTTATTTACAAGACAGTTTACAGACGGACTTAAAAAGTAAATGAGAGTAATACATTCGCTCAAGTAATGAAATTTTCATTGCTGTGTGTAATATATAATGATTAGGTAATCATGCTAAGCATGATACCTAATACCTTTTAAGGAGGTGAAAATTGTGGAAGAGCGTAACGAACAAGTGGTAGAAGAAGTGAAAGAAGCGCAAGTTGAAGAAGCTGTCACGCCAGAAAACAGTGAAAAAACTGTAGAAGAAAAAAGTGAGGCTGCTCTTTTACAAGAAAAAGTAGATGAGTTACAAGCGAAACTAACGGAAACGGAAGGTCGCACATTACGTCTACAAGCTGATTTTGAAAATTATAAGCGCCGTGTCCAAATGGATAAACAGGCTGCTGACAAATATAGAGCACAAAGTCTAGTTTCAGATATTTTGCCAGCTCTTGATAATTTTGAAAGAGCGATGCAAGTGGAAGCGACTGACGAGCAAACGAAATCCTTGTTACAAGGTATGGAAATGGTGCATCGTCAATTGCTAGAAGCGTTGACTAAAGAAGGTGTGGAAGCGATTGAAGCTGTTGGTAAACAGTTTGATCCGAATGAACACCAAGCTATTATGCAAGTGGAAGACAGTGAATTTGAATCAAACGCGGTAGTTGAAGAATTCCAAAAAGGTTATAAACTAAAAGACCGTGTGATTCGCCCATCAATGGTAAAAGTAAATCAATAATTTACATAAAAGTAGGAGGATTCGCCATGAGTAAAATTATCGGTATTGACTTAGGTACAACAAACTCTTGTGTAGCTGTTATGGAAGGTGGAGAACCAAAGGTGATCCCAAATCCAGAAGGAAACCGTACAACACCTTCTGTTGTAGCTTTCAAAAATGAAGAGCGTCAAGTTGGGGAAGTTGCGAAGCGCCAAGCAATTACAAACCCAAATACAATCATGTCTGTTAAACGTCATATGGGTACAGACTACAAAGTAGAAGTTGAAGGTAAAGATTTTACACCTCAAGAAATTTCTGCAATCATTTTACAAAACTTAAAAGCTTCTGCTGAAGCATACTTAGGTGAAACAGTAACGAAAGCTGTTATTACAGTACCTGCATACTTCAACGATGCAGAGCGTCAAGCAACGAAAGATGCTGGTCGTATCGCTGGTTTAGAAGTTGAGCGTATCATTAACGAACCAACAGCAGCAGCACTTGCTTACGGTTTAGAAAAACAAGATGAAGAGCAAAAAATCTTAGTATATGACTTAGGTGGCGGTACATTTGACGTATCTATCCTTGAGTTAGCAGACGGCACATTCGAAGTTATTTCAACTGCTGGTGACAACCGCCTTGGTGGAGATGACTTTGACCAAGTTATCATCGATCACTTAGTAGCTGAATTCAAAAAAGAAAATAACATTGATTTAAGCCAAGATAAAATGGCACTTCAACGTTTGAAAGATGCAGCTGAAAAAGCGAAAAAAGATCTTTCAGGTGTAACACAAACACAAATTTCATTACCATTCATTAGTGCTGGAGCTGCTGGCCCATTACACTTAGAATTAACGTTAACAAGAGCAAAATTCGAAGAGCTTTCAGCAGGTCTTGTTGAAAGAACATTAGAGCCGACTCGTCGTGCATTAAAAGACGCTGGCTTTGCTCCAAGTGAATTAGATAAAGTTATCCTTGTTGGTGGATCTACTCGTATCCCAGCTGTTCAAGAAGCTATTAAACGTGAAACTGGTAAAGAGCCATACAAAGGCGTAAACCCTGATGAAGTTGTAGCATTAGGTGCTGCGGTTCAAGGTGGCGTACTTACTGGTGATGTAGAAGGCGTACTATTATTAGACGTAACTCCACTTTCTTTAGGTATTGAAACTATGGGTGGTGTGTTCACGAAATTAATCGAGCGTAACACTACAATTCCAACAAGTAAGTCACAAGTATTCTCAACAGCTGCTGATAACCAACCGGCAGTAGACATTCATGTACTACAAGGTGAGCGTCCAATGTCAGCTGACAACAAAACATTAGGTCGTTTCCAATTAACGGATCTTCCACCAGCACCACGTGGTATTCCACAAATCGAAGTAACATTCGATATTGATGCGAACGGTATCGTTAACGTACGTGCAAAAGACTTAGGAACAAGCAAAGAGCAAGCTATTACAATTCAATCATCTTCAGGTCTTTCTGATGAAGAAGTAGATCGTATGGTACAAGAAGCAGAAGCAAATGCTGACGCTGACCAAAAACGTAAGGAAGAAGTTGAACTTCGTAATGAAGCTGACCAACTTGTATTCCAAACAGATAAAGTTGTAAAAGATTTAGAAGGTAAAGTAGATGCGGCTGAGGTTGCAAAAGCGACAGAAGCGAAAGAAGCGTTGCAAGCGGCAATTGAGAAAAACGATCTTGATGAAATCCGTGCGAAAAAAGATGCTTTACAAGAAATCGTACAACAATTAAGCGTTAAATTATACGAGCAAGCTCAAGCAGCTGCAGGGCAAGCAGAAGGTGCACAAGGAGCACAAGACGCTGGCGCGAAAAAAGATAATGTAGTAGACGCTGAATTTGAAGAAGTAAAAGAAGACAAGTAATTTAAGTACAAACATAATAAGTAAGATGACAAAAAGTCAAAGTCAAGCGTGCCTTGGCTTTGGCTTTTTTCATAAATGAGGAGAAATGTGTGAGGATCTTAAGTTTTTTAGCTTGCATACTGTAAGTGAGGAAACTTTGTTGCAAAGCACTTTCTTTCGGTGTTAAAATTACGTTTATGTGAAAGATTCGGGGGTTGCAAATTTATGAGTAAACGAGACTATTATGAGGTCCTTGGACTTAGCCAGGGTGCTTCAAAAGATGAAATTAAAAAAGCGTATCGTCGTTTGGCTAAAAAATACCATCCAGACGTAAGTAAAGAAGAAGATGCAATTGAAAAGTTTAAAGAAGTACAAGAGGCATACGAAGTGTTGAGCGATGATCAAAAGCGTGCGCAGTACGATCAATTTGGTCATGCTGGTGCAAATCAAGGCTTCGGTGGCGGAGGAGACTTCGGCGGTGGCTTTGGTTTTGAAGATATCTTTAGTTCGTTCTTTGGCGGCGGCGGCAGACGTCGTGATCCAAATGCTCCGCGCCAAGGTGCTGACTTACAATATCAAGTCACTTTAGACTTTGAAGAAGCTATTTTTGGTAAAGAGTTAAACGTTGAAATTCCAGTAGAAGATCCATGTGATACTTGTAAAGGTAGCGGGGCAAAACCAGGAACTTCAAAAGAAACATGTAAACATTGTTCAGGATCAGGTCAAGTAAGTGTAGAACAAAATACACCGTTTGGTCGTATTGTAAACCGTCAAGCTTGTGGTCATTGTTCAGGAACTGGTCAAATGATTAAAGAAAAATGTACGACATGTCACGGTTCAGGTAAAGTACGTAAGCGTAAAAAAATTAACGTTAAGATTCCAGCTGGTATTGATAATGGCCAACAAATTCGTGTATCTGGAAAAGGTGAAGCGGGCGTAAATGGTGGACCGGCAGGAGATTTATATGTAGTTGTTCATGTAAGAAATCATGAATTCTTCGAGCGTGAAGGTGATCATATTATTTGCGAAATGCCATTAACATTTGCGCAAATGGCACTTGGTGCTGAAGTAGAAGTTCCTACTGTTCATGGGAAAGTGAAGCTGAAAATTCCAGCAGGAACACAAACAGGAACAGAATTCCGCTTAAAAGGAAAAGGTGCTCCAAACGTACGTGGATACGGTCAAGGAGATCAATATGTAGTCGTTCGTGTTGTTGTACCAACAAAATTAAATTCACATCAAAAAGATTTATTACGTGAATTTGCAGGGCAAGAAGAGCAGGATGATAGTTTATTCGGAAAGCTTAAACGTGCTTTCAAAGGGGAATAATGGAAATAAAAAATGGAGTTGGTAAATTGTGAAATGGTCAGAAGTTAGTATTCATACAACAGAAGAAGCAGTAGAAGCTGTCTCTCATATTTTACATGAAGCTGGTGCTAGTGGAGTTGCAATTGAGGATCCAGCAGAGTTGACGAAAGAGCGCGAGCAACAATATGGTGAAATTTATGCATTGAACCCAGATGAATACCCGGCAGAGGGTGTATTAGTAAAAGCATATTTCCCACAAACGGATTCTTTACACGAAACGATTGCGGGTGTAAAATCATCTATTGATGTGCTTCCATCTTACGACATTGAAATTGGTACTGGAAATATTACCATTAACGAAGTCAATGAAGAAGATTGGGCTACTGCTTGGAAAAAGTATTACCATCCAGTACAAATTTCTGATACATTCACAATCGTACCGACATGGGAAGAATACACACCATCTTCTCTGGATGAAAAAATCATTGAATTAGACCCGGGTATGGCGTTTGGTACAGGAACTCATCCAACAACAACGATGTGTATTCGTGCTTTAGAAAAAACAGTTCAATCAGGTGATACTGTCATTGATGTAGGGACGGGTTCAGGTGTACTTAGTATTGCAGCGGCAAAATTAGGTGCGTCTTCTGTTCAAGCATACGATTTAGATCCAGTTGCAGTGGAAAGTGCGGAAATGAATGTACGTTTAAATAAAACAGATGATATCGTATCTGTTGGACAAAATAGTCTTTTAGAAGGTATTGAAGGACCTGTTGATTTAATCGTAGCGAATTTATTAGCAGAAATTATTCTTCTATTCCCTGAAGATGCAGCACGAGTTGTAAAATCAGGTGGATTATTCATTACATCTGGTATTATTGCAGCGAAAGAAAAAGTAATTTCTGAGGCGTTAGAAAAAGCTGGATTTACAATTGAAGAAGTATTACGAATGGATGATTGGGTAGCAATTATTGCACGAAATGCGTAATATAGATTTTAGTTTATAATGAAAAGGGGAGTCTCTCACTATAAGGTGAGGGACTTGCCGTTTGTTATATGAAAAATGATAACGTTTCGTTCTTTTCGTAAGTGTTGACTTACGAAAGGAACGAAACTCTACTAAGGTGATTATATGCAACGTTATTTTGTAGAAGAAAAACATGTAAGTGAAGCAAAGATTCGCATTGTAGGTGATGATGTACATCACATTGCGAGAGTAATGCGTATGTCAGCTGGTGATCACATTTATTGCTGTGTAAACGGAAAAACAGCAGTATGTTCAATTGATGAAATTACCAGTGAATTTGTTGAGACAGCTATTGTAGAATGGGTAGAGGCATCAAGTGAACTTCCTGTGTTCGTGACGATTGCAAGTGGACTGCCAAAAGGAGACAAGCTAGAGTTAATTTTTCAAAAAGGAACCGAGCTTGGGGCAGCCGCATTTTTACCATTTCAAGCATCTCGCTCTATCGTAAAATGGGATGCGAAAAAAGCTGATAAAAAAGTTGAGCGTTTAAGAAAAATTGTGAAAGAAGCTGCGGAACAATCGCATAGAAGTGAAGTTCCAGAAGTACATGCTCCAGCATCGTTTAAGCAATTGCTTTCAATGAGTGGTGAGTATGATGTTTGTCTTGTTGCGTATGAAGAAGAAGCAAAACAAGGCGAGAAATCTAATTTTGCGAAAGCTTTAACGACAATGAAACCAGATCAAAAGCTATTAATTGTATTTGGCCCAGAAGGCGGTTTAGCTGAGGAAGAGATTACGGCGCTTCGTGAACATAAATTTGTACTATGTAGTTTAGGACCAAGGATTTTAAGAACGGAAACGGCACCGCTTTATGCGTTAAGTGCTGCTTCTTATCATTTTGAATTGATGGGGTGATGATCAATGTCAACTGTTGCGTTCCACACGTTAGGTTGTAAAGTAAACCACTATGAAACAGAAGCTATTTGGCAATTGTTTAAACAAGGTGGTTATGAAAGAACTGAATATGAAAAGAAATCTGATGTATATGTTATTAATACATGTACAGTAACAAATACTGGAGATAAAAAAAGCCGTCAAGTAATTAGACGTGCTGTGCGTCAAAATCCAGATGCGGTTATTTGTGTAACGGGATGTTATGCGCAAACATCTCCAGCTGAAATTATGGCAATTCCAGGTGTAGATATTGTAGTTGGTACACAAGATCGTGAAAAGATGTTAGGATACATCGAAGAATTCCGTAAAGAGCGTCAACCAATTAATGCTGTCCGTAACATTATGAAAACACGTGTATACGAAGAACTTGATGTACCATATTTCACGGATCGTACACGTGCTTCATTAAAAATACAAGAAGGTTGTAATAACTTCTGTACGTTCTGTATTATTCCTTGGGCGCGTGGTTTAATGCGTTCTCGTGATGGAAAAGAAGTTATTAAACAAGCGCAGCAATTAGTGGATGCAGGCTATAAAGAAATCGTATTAACTGGTATTCATACAGGTGGATACGGTGAAGATATTAAAGATTATAACTTAGCTGGATTACTTCGTGATATGGAAGCAGAAGTAGGTGGATTAAAACGTCTTCGTATTTCTTCTATTGAAGCGAGTCAAATTTCAGATGAAGTAATTGAAGTGTTAGACAAATCTGAAGTAGTTGTACGCCACTTGCACATTCCGTTGCAATCAGGATCTAATACTGTATTAAAACGTATGCGTCGTAAGTATACAATGGAATTTTTCCAAGAGCGTTTAGATCGTTTGAAAGAAGCGTTACCAGGTCTTGCGATTACATCAGACGTAATTGTTGGCTTCCCAGGTGAAACAGAAGAAGAATTTATGGAAACGTACAATTTCATTAAAGAGAATCGCTTCTCTGAGTTACACGTATTCCCTTATTCAAAACGTACGGGAACACCTGCAGCGCGTATGGAAGATCAAGTTCCTGAAGATGTGAAGAATGATCGTGTTCACCGTCTAATTGAACTATCTAATCAATTAGCGAAAGAGTATGCTTCACAGTTTGAAGGAGAAGTACTTGAAATTATCCCGGAAGAGCAATTTAAAGATGGCGATCGTGAAGGGTTATATGTAGGTTATACAGATAACTATTTGAAAATTGTCTTTGAAGGGTCAGAAGAATTAATTGGTAAGCTAGTGAAAGTGAAAATTACGAAAGCTGGTTATCCATATAACGAAGCGCAATTTGTTCGTGTTATTGAAGATGATGTGAAAAAAGAATCAGCGAGCGCGTAAAAAAAGCATGCAAACGGAAACGGTTTGCATGCTTTCTTTTTTCATGGAAAAGTTAAGTGTTGAAAAGGTGCAATGATAAAAATATAGTTGTTTTCAGTGGAAAAGGATGATAGCTATTTGACAGAATAAAAAAGGAAGAGCATCTATTCCTCTTTTATTCTGTCAAATAGTTGACCTGAAGTGATAAAATGTATTATAATCGTAAAAGACATGCTGAAGAAGTGTTTCTTTTTGCATGCTGAAGTTAGTATGTAAGTGTGATGTTTCGGAGGGAGGGAAAGAGAATGTCAAAAACAGTCGTTCGTAAAAACGAGTCTTTGGAGGATGCACTTCGCCGTTTTAAAAGATCGGTTTCTAAAACTGGTACACTTGCTGAAGCAAGAAAGCGCGAGTTTTATGAAAAACCAAGTGTAAAACGTAAGAAGAAATCTGAAGCGGCAAGAAAGCGTAAATTCTAAGAGAGGGTGTAAGTTATGAGTCTTCTCGGTCGTTTAAACGATGATATGAAACAAGCGATGAAGAATAAACAAAAAGAAAAATTAACCGTTATTCGTATGGTTAAGGCTGCTTTACAAAATGAAGGTATTAAACTGCAACATACTCTTACTGAAGAAGAGGAATTAACAGTTTTAGCTCGTGAAGTAAAACAGTATAAGGACTCCCTCCTTGAATTTAAAAAAGCTGGTCGTGAAGACCTTGTTGATAAACTGCAAAGTGAAATTCAGATTTTAAGCGCATATTTGCCGGAGCAATTAACTGAAGAAGACCTGATTGATGTAATCAAGCAAGTTATTTCTGAAGTTGGTGCGACATCAAAAGCAGATATGGGTAAGGTGATGACTGCTGTTATGCCGAAAGTAAAAGGTAAAACAGACGGATCACTTGTGAATAAGCTGGTTATCCAGCTATTAGCATAAAAAAACGTCTCATTTCGTATGAGACGTTTTTTTATGCTTTTTTTCAGTTTGGACGTGATATTACAAGCTCTTTTTTCATACATATGGGATGAGAGGAGGTCTTTTAAGATGAAAAAATTAGAACAAATGAAGAGTTGGTTAACGAAGCAAATAGACCTGCCAGTGGATGTGCTAATGGATCTACCTCGGATCACGCTTGTTGGGCAAGTGCATATCTATATAGAAAATCATCAAGGTTTATTAGTGTTTTCAGATAAAGAAGTAAGATTGTTGCTAAAACATGGTCAATTATTAATTAAGGGGCAATCCTTCGTTATTAAAACAATCCTTCCAGAGGAGCTTTTGCTTGAAGGGATCATTGAGCAAGTGATGTTTTTAGAAAGTGAAAAGCAAAAAGAGTGAGGGAAACTTCCGTATGTGAAGTTTTTCTTCTTTATTCTCGTGATTCGACCTTACTATTCAGTTATCTCGCTATTTATGGGCAGTAAAACTCTTTATATCATTTTCGTACGAGCTATTTTGCTAATTAAAGTGAAAAGTAGTATGTCTACTTTTGGGAAAGGTAGTGGAGGTAGTAGATGAAAAATAAATGGTTTATAAAGTGGCTTGGATATGTAAAAGTACGAATTGAAGGTAGAGGAGCGGAACGGTTCGTTAATGAATGCGTACGTAGAAAATTATTAGTTTGGGATGTTAAGAAGATTGCTGATGAAACGTTAGTTTTTTGTATGTTGTTACGCGATGTGAAAAGATTAAAACCAATTTATAGAAAAAATGAATGCAAATTATATTTCATTGGACGCTACGGTTTTCCTTTTTGGAATAAGCGTTTAATTAAAAATAGTGGGTTTTTAATCGGTTTTTTAATTTTCTTTTTTGGTATGATTGCAATGTCAAATATGGTTTGGAAAATTGAGATTACAGGAGCGAAACCTGAAACAGAATATATATTGATGAAAGAATTGGATAAAATGGGTATTAAGAAAGGAAAACTACAGTTTCAAATGCCTAGTGTAGAAGATGTGCAACGCCATTTGACGGACAATATTAATGCGATTACTTGGGCGGGGCTGGAAGTAAGAGGGACCACCTATCATTTTAAAATTGTGGAAAAAAACGAGCCGAAAAAAGAAAAGGAACAGCATCCACAAAATTTAGTGGCAAAAAAAGAAGCAATTATTACAAAAACGTTTGTAGAGGTTGGAAAACCAGTCGTTATGAAAAATGACCATGTCGAAAAAGGACAACTTCTTGTATCAGGTATATATGGTAATGAGGAAAACCCGTCAGTTGTTTCGGCGAAAGGTATTGTATATGGAGAAACTTGGTATACATCCGAGGTGAGTGTGCCGCTGAAAACACAATTTCAAGTGTATACTGGTAATGCGTATAATGAATACTTTCTTAAGTTTGGGAGTGCAAAAATAAAAATATGGGGATTTCAACATGATAAGTATAAACGCTCTCGTACTGAACATGTAAAACATGATGTGAAATTATTTGGTTTTACATTACCGATTGCATATGAAAAAGATATTGTACGAGAAGAGGAAGAAGCGAATCGAGAATACACAGAAAAACAGGCATTGAAAGTAGCGAAAGAGATGGCTGAAAAAGAACTAAAGAAAAAATTGGATGAACATGCTATGATTGTAAGTGATAAGATTTTGAGTAAAGAGGTTGAGGCGGATCAACTAAAAGTTACATTGCATTATACTGTAATTGAAAATATTGCAGAGTCACAACCGATATCCGAATCCGATATTCAAGGAGACTGAGTAATGGCAGAACAATTAGTAGAAATGAACCAACAATTGGAAAATACTAACGAAGCAATCGCTCTTTTTGGAGTCAATGATGCTCATTTAAAAGTAATGGAACGAGAACTTAATGTATCTATCGTAACTAGAGGTGAAACAGTTCATGTGTCTGGGGCAGATGAAAACGTGACACTCGTAGAAAAAATCTTACAGCAATTACTTGTTGTTATTCGTAAAAGTGTATCCATTACAGAAAGAGATGTTGCGTATGCAATTCAGCTCGCACAACAAGGGAAAATTGCTCAATTTGAAGAGTTATATGAAGAAGAAATTTTTAAAACGGCAAAGGGTAAATCTATTCGTGTAAAAACAATTGGACAAAGACGATATATTCATGCGATGAAGAAGAATGATATTGTATTTGGGATAGGACCTGCTGGAACTGGAAAAACGTACTTAGCTGTAGTAATGGCTGTAAGAGCGTTAAAACAAGGGTATGTAAAGAAAATTATTCTAACAAGGCCTGCTGTAGAAGCTGGAGAGAGTTTAGGTTTTTTACCAGGGGATTTAAAAGAGAAGGTAGATCCATATTTACGTCCATTGTATGATGCACTGCACGATATTCTTGGACAAGAATATACGCAGCGTATGATGGAGCGAGGTGTAATTGAAATCGCGCCTCTTGCTTATATGAGAGGGCGTACGCTTGATGATTCATTTGTTATTTTAGATGAAGCGCAAAATACAACTGGTGTCCAAATAAAAATGTTTTTAACAAGATTAGGTTTTAGTTCTAAAATGGTTATAACAGGGGATCCTTCGCAGGTAGATTTGCCAAAAGGGGCAAAATCAGGTCTTTCTATTGCTACAAATGTTTTATCTGGTGTATCAGGACTTTCGTTCATTACATTAGAGCAAAGCGACGTTGTGAGACATCCGTTAGTGCAACGTATTATTGAGGCGTATGATAAAATGGAATGATCCTATTTGTCAGGATCATTTCTTTTTGTATGATAAGGTTGGCGAATAGCAATTTTTTTACTATCATGAAAGAAGAAGAGTATAAGCGATAAATGACGTATGATTCTAAAAGTGTCGCTTATTAGAAGAAACGAAAGCTATAAATAGTTTCACTTTATTTCTGGAGAGGAGAAGGTATTGAAATCATGTCAAGATCTCAAGAAATTTCTAAGTGGTTTCGTAATTTACAACATTCGAAAAAACTAAGTTGGATTTCTTACGTTTTATTAGGAGCAGTGCTGTTTTTTGCACTTATGAATAATGTAAAACCAGAGCAATTAGATGTTACAACATATTCTATTGCGAAAAAAACAATCCATTCTCCTATTAAAATTGAAGATAAAGTTACAACGGACAAAAAGAAAAAAGAAGCCGCTACAAAAGTTGAAGATCAATATACATATAAAAGTGAGTATAAACAAAATAAAGTGGATATTGTGAATGACGTCTTTGCTAAAGTAGATGAAGTGATACAAGAGATTAAAGCGGTTGGGCCGGATGAGCAAAAAAAGATTACTGATGCTGAAAAAGTGGACAAGTTGAAAAAAAAATTGCCTACTGATTTAACGAAAGAATTATCTGATTTAAACTTACTAAACTTAATTAATGCAGATTCGAACCAATTAGTATTAGCAAAAGATGCAGCAGTTACAGCTATTAATAGTATCATGACTGAGCATATTAAAATGGACGAATTGAAGGATGCGAAGGAACGATATGTAAGTGAGATGAATAGTGTTAATGTTGATAATGGTTTAAAGGAATCTATTAAGGCGTTAGGGAAATATGCGATTTCTGCAAACTATTTTTATGATCCGACCTTAACAAAAGAGAAGAGAAAAGCGGAAGAAGATTTAGTTCCACCTGTTTATATTCTTCAAGGGCAAGTCCTTGTTAGAGAAGGTGAAACGATTTCAAGTGATATGTACAATCAGTTGAAATTAGTTGGTCTGTTAGAAAAAGGGAACAGTTTTCAACCCTATGTTGGATTAGCGGTACTCATTGGTGTGCTATTGTACTTTATGCATAAGCAGTTTGAAGTATTTTTACAACGGAAAAGGGAAGATAGACCGTATATTTTAGCGTACATTACCATTTTGTCGATCACGATCGTTTTAATGAAAATCATTAGCTTGTTCCAAAAGCTTGAATATGCAGGGATCGCGTATGTCGTTCCAGTTGCAATGGGAACAATACTTGTAAAACTAATGATTGGTGATCGATTTGTTTTTTTAACAAGCATGATTTTTTCTGTATGCGGAAGCATTATGTTTAATGAAGGAGTAACGAGCACCCTGAATTATAGTGTGGGGATCTATGTGTTACTAAGTTCACTATCAGTTAGTATTTTCTTGAGAGAAAAAAATCGTCGTACGATGATTTTACAAGCGGGTATACTCGTTTCTGTGTTAAATGTGGTCGTATTGGCAGCGTTATTATTGTTGCGTAATGGGAATTTTTCGCCTCTTGAAATTGGTACACAATTATTGATGGCTTCTGTTTCAGGGATTATCTCTTCGGTGTTAGCTATGGGGATTTTACCATATTTAGAGAGTGGACTTGGCATTGTATCAAGTATGAAGCTTATGGAACTATCAAGTCCAAATCATCCGCTTTTGCGTAAGATTTTGCTAGAAGCGCCAGGGACATATCACCATAGTGTAATGGTAGCGAATCTTTCTGAAGCTGCTTGTGAAGCAGTCGGGGCAAATGGTGTATTAGCCCGTGTAGGGGCGTATTATCATGATGTAGGAAAAACGGTACAACCACAGTTCTTTATTGAAAATCAGATGGGGATTGAAAACCCACATGATAAACTCGCCCCTGTAACGAGTAAAGATATTATTATCGCTCATGTAACGGACGGGGTGAGGATGCTAGAAGAGTACCATATTCCGCAAGAAATTATTGATATTGCTGGACAACATCATGGTACAACGTTACTTAAATATTTTTACTATAAGGCGATTAAAGAAGATAAAGAAAAATATACAGAAGAGATGTTCCGTTATCCAGGATCCAAAGCAACTTCTAAAGAGTCGGCGATTGTTGGTATTGCTGATAGTGTAGAGGCCGCGGTGCGTTCTATGAATCATCCAACGCCAGATCAAATTAATAATTTAGTGCAAAGTATTATTAAAGATCGTTTGCAAGATGGACAATTTAGTGAATGTGATTTGACATTTAAAGAGCTACAAATCGTTGGAAAAACGTTATGCGAGACGTTAAATGGTATTTTCCATTCGCGTATTACATATCCGGAACTACCGGAAGAGAAGGAGAAAGAATGAGTTTATTAATTGATTTTATTGATGAAACAGAAGAAGTGAAAGACGATTATATAAGTTTGATTCGAGAGCTGGTAGAGAAAGCGGCTCAAATGGAAAACATAGAAGAAGGGGCAGAATTATCGGTTACGTTTGTAGATAATGAACGTATTCGTGAAATAAACCGTGATTACCGAGATAAGGATCAGCCTACGGATGTTATTTCTTTCGCTATGGAAGAAATGGGAGAAGGTGAAATGGAAATTGTCGGTGCGGAGATGCCGCGTATGTTAGGAGATCTTATTATTTCTATTCCAAGAGCGAAAGAGCAAGCTGAAGAATATGGACACTCTTTTGATAGGGAACTTGGGTTTTTAGCGTTACATGGCTTTTTACATTTGCTTGGTTATGATCACATGACAGAAGAAGATGAAAAAGAAATGTTTGGAAGACAAAAAGAAATTTTAGAAGCATTTGGATTAGGACGATGAAAAAAGGAAAACTTTTAGATAGTTTTGGATATGCTATAGCTGGTATATTCTTTTGTCTTCGTCATGAAAGAAATATGAGAATTCATTATTTAGCCGCAGTCATTGTTATATGCTGCGGCTTTTATTTCCATATTACGAAAATAGAGTGGGTGGTATTACTTATTGTGATAGGGATTGTAATGGGTTTAGAGATGGTAAATACGGCTGTGGAAAAAACAGTAGACTTAGTGACTGCTGATATACATCCATTTGCGAAAATTGCAAAGGATGTCGCAGCAGGAGCGGTTTTACTCTTTGCAGTTATAGCCGTTATAATTGGTGCTATTATCTTTGTACCGTATGTGGTATAGTTGCATTCCGAAGCTTTTATTAAGCCTTGGAAGTGCTATAAAGGCCTTTAGTGAGAGAGTGTATCTATTCACAGCTGTGAACAGGAAGGATGCGGGATATGAATAGTAAACAATTAATTCAAGAAGCAATCGAAGCGCGTAAACAAGCGTACGTACCATATTCAAAATTTCAAGTAGGTGCAGCATTATTAACGCACGATGGAAAAGTATATCGTGGCTGTAATGTTGAGAATGCATCATATGGCTTATGCAACTGTGCAGAAAGAACTGCTTTATTTAAGGCAGTTTCTGAAGGGGATAAAGAGTTTGTAGCTATTGCGGTTGTAGCAGATACAAAACGCCCAGTACCTCCTTGTGGAGCATGTCGACAAGTTATGGTAGAATTATGTAAACAGGATACGAAAGTATACCTATCAAATTTACATGGTGACGTTCAAGAGACGACAGTCGGAGAATTGTTACCAGGAGCATTTTTAGCGGAGGATTTACATGAATAGAAAAGGTTATAAATCAGGTTTTGTCTCTATTATTGGCAGACCGAATGTTGGGAAATCTACATTTTTAAATCGTATTATCGGCCAAAAAATTGCCATTATGAGTGACAAGCCACAAACGACTCGTAATAAAATTCAAGGCGTATATACAGAAAATGATTCACAAGTAATTTTCATTGATACACCAGGAATACATAAACCGAAACATAAACTAGGTGACTTCATGGTGAAGATGGCTCAAACGACATTGAAAGAAGTTGATATTGTTCTGTTTATGGTCAATGCAACTGAAGGATTTGGTCGTGGTGAGGAATTCATTATTGAGAAATTACAAGAAACGAAACAACCGGTATTTTTGGTAATTAATAAAATTGACCAAGTTCATCCAGAGCAATTATTAGAGTTAATTGATCAATATCGTAAACTACATGAGTTTGCAGAAATTGTACCAATTTCTGCATTAGACGGTAATAATGTAGAAGCGTTAATTGGAGCAATTAAAAAATATTTACCAGAAGGACCGCAATACTACCCAGATAATCAAGTAACGGATCATCCGGAGCGATTTATTATTGCAGAGCTTATTCGTGAAAAAGTACTACATTTAACACGTGAAGAAGTGCCACATTCTGTAGCGGTTGTTATTGATGCAATTCAGAAGCGTGAGGGCGGTGCAGTTTATATAAATGCAACGATTGTTGTTGAACGTGCGTCACAAAAAGGAATTATTATTGGGAAACAAGGGAAGATGTTAAAAGAAGTCGGGAAACGAGCTCGTTTTGATATTGAAGCACTTCTTGGTTCTAAAGTATTTTTAGAGGTATGGGTAAAAGTACAAAAAGATTGGCGCAATAAGATGTCTCAGCTTCGTGATCTTGGTTTCCGCGAAGACGAGTACTAAAATAAAGTAAGGCTGTAATCAGTGGATGTTTGCTCATCCGCTGATTATTGGTTTTTGTAAACTTTAATAAATTAGGAAAAATTTTTCTCACATGAAAATGGACAAAATGGGTCAATTTAATAACAAAGGAAATTGGTTTATAGGCTACGCTTATTGAGAAAGGTGGATTCTTATGCTAGATTTTACCTGGAAGTTTTTCTCCAAAACAGGAAGCATTGAAACGTATTTGCTTTTAAAAGAGATGGAAAAAGACGTAAACGATGAGATGGATCAACATGATGAGGAGCTAGCGCATCTAGACTCTCCAATTTCTTGACCCGTTTTGTTCAAACCTTGGATGGTGACGAACATGTTTCAAAAAGTTGAGGGCATCGTTATCCGTACGACAGATTACGGAGAAACGAATAAGATTGTTACAATATTCTCAAGAGAATTCGGTAAGATAAGTGCAATGGCAAGAGGAGCGAAAAAACCGAAAAGTCGGTTAGCATCTGTTTCGCAACTTATGACACATGGGCATTTTCTTATTCAAGTGGGATCTGGGCTTGGAACTTTGCAACAAGGCGAGATTATTTCAACTATGAAAGAAATTCGCGAGGATATATTTTTAACTGCTTATGCATCATTTGTTGTTGAGTTAACTGATAAAGCAACAGAAGATAAAAAACATAATCCGTACTTATTTGAAATGTTATATCAAACGTTGCATTATATGTGTGAGGGTGTTGATCCAGAAGTATTATCATTAATTTATCAAACGAAAATGCTTCCGGTATTAGGGATGCGCCCGTATTTTGATACATGTGCGATTTGTCATCAAGAAACAGATTTTGTCGCCTTCTCTGTCAGGGAAGGCGGTTTTCTGTGCTCACGTCATGCGGAGCAAGATCCGTATCGTATACCGGTGGGAGAAGCTGTACATAAATTGTTACGTCTTTTCTTCCATTTCGATTTACATAGGCTCGGCAATGTATCAGTGAAGGATAGCACAAAAAAACAAATGCGCTTAGTATTGAATACATATTATGATGAATATTGCGGAATTTATTTGAAATCAAGACGTTTCCTAGAGCAACTTGATAAGTTTCAAATATAATTTGGGGCCGTATACGGTCCTTTTTACATACTTTCTTTTTCGAATAGCATATTTAGTATATAATATTTAAGAGATAGTATAACTTTTTTCGTTGTGCATTAAAGGTGGTGATTATCATAGAGCTGAATAAACGGCAAGAACATATCATTCAGATTGTAAAAGATCACGGTCCTATTACAGGGGAGTCAATTGCTGCGCAATTGGGTTTAACACGTGCAACGCTAAGACCAGACTTAGCAATTTTAACGATGGCTGGTTATTTAGAAGCGCGTCCACGCGTAGGTTATTTTTATACGGGGAAAACTGGGGGGCAGCTATTATCTGAAGCTGTTAAGAAAATTAAAGTGCAAGATTATCAATCTAGACCGGCTGTAATTGATAAAAATGTATCAGTATACGATGCAATTTGTACGATGTTTTTAGAGGATGTTGGTACATTGTTTGTTGTAGATCAATCTACACTATTAGTTGGTGTTGTGTCTCGAAAAGATCTATTAAGAGCTAGCTTAGGGAAGCAGGATTTAACCTCTCTTCCGGTTAATATTATCATGACAAGGATGCCAAACATTGCCATGTGTCGTAGAGAAGATTCTTTATATGATATTGCGATGGAATTAATAGAAAGACAGATTGATGCGATGCCGGTTGTGAAAGATACGAAGCAAGGTTTAGAAGTAATTGGACGAATTACAAAAACAAATATTACACGTGCGTTTGTAAACCTAGTAAATAACGAATAAGTGTAATTTGTTTAAAGTGAGGTAATGTAATGGATAATAAAATCGTATATGTCGTATCTGACTCTGTAGGAGAAACGGCTGATTTAGTTGTTCGAGCAGCAATGGGGCAATTCCCATTTGCTCCTGATATTAGACGTGTACCGTATGTAGAAGATACAGGGACATTAAAAGAAGTGATTTCGATTGCTAAGAGTAATCAAGCGCTTATTTGTTTTACGTTAGTAAAGCCGGAAATGCGCCAGTATTTAGTGAAAGAGGCTGCAAAAGAAGGGGTAGAGGCATACGATATTATCGGACCTCTTATCGATCAAATTGAAGAAATTACAGGGCAAGTGCCGAGATATGAGCCGGGTGTTGTTCGTAGATTAGATGAAGAGTACTTTAAAAAGATTGAAGCAATTGAGTTTGCTGTAAAGTACGATGATGGTAGAGATGCACGAGGTATTTTAAAAGCGGATATCGTGTTAATTGGAATTTCACGTACATCAAAAACACCACTTTCTCAATACTTAGCTCATAACAAACGGTTGAAAGTTGCCAATGTGCCGCTTGTACCAGAAGTGGATCCACCTGAGGAATTATATCAAGTGGCAAAAGAGAAATGTTTCGGTTTGAAAATTACACCGGATAAGTTAAATCATATTCGAAAAGAACGATTAAAATCACTTGGATTAAGTGACGGCGCAACATATGCCAATATTAATCGTATTCAAGAAGAGATTGATCACTTTGAAGCAGTAATTAGTAAAATAAATTGTCAAGTAATTGATGTATCGAATAAAGCGATTGAAGAAACAGCAAATATTATTGTGAATGCAGTGCAAAACCAAAAAATGTTTTAGCACATTTACCGAAGGTGAATGTGCTTTTTTCGCTCATATGAAATACGATACTTGTTGGATTAGTAATAGATTATAGCGGAGTGGTTATACTTATATTCTTCTGTTTTTTTATTATGTGAAAAGCATGGTTTAGTTATCCTAAAGTAGAAGATGAAAAAATAAAGGGATATGTAGCGTAGTTGAAGAAAATATATTATAATAAAAAATTGTGATAAAAACCTATATTTTACGTTTAGACTTTAATTTTTCAGAATAAACTAGGGATAGGATTTACAAAAAAGACATGTAATTACATTAAATCGACAAAATCTATACAAGAAAACGCACATTATGGAAGGATTCACAGAAGGGATGTAGAATACAGAAATATGCAAAACATCAATAACGTATTAGTTGATGCAGATGCATATCCCGTGAAGGATGAGATTGTGCAAGTTGGAACTGAATTTCATGTCGAAATTGTGTTTGTCGCATCGTATACTCATCGTTCAAGAAAACAGCAAGGCAATTGGATTTATGTAGATTCTGGACAAGATGAAGTTGATTTATATCTATCAACTTGCAAAGGTAACAGATCTCATGATCATACAGTATATGAGGCTTGCTAGTCTTCTTGTAAAAAAGGTGTATATGTATTGTCTTCAAGAGGTGCATTTGTAATAGATGAGCATATGAATACAATTTTATATAGTAGTATGTATCTGCGAAGTTACGCAGACAAAGGGCCTATATAAGAGGTCCAAAGTCGTTTACACAATGTGATCGACAATACTTTCTAACAAGTTTAGAAAAAATATTGTCGAATTATAAAGGAATTTTTTAATTTATATCGAATACAAAATACGACACGGAGATGGAGTTATGGGCAACAGAATTCCCGAAGAAGTTGTTGAACAGATTCGGACGTCATCCGATATTGTAGAAGTGATTGGTGAATACGTTCAACTTAGAAAGCAGGGACGTAACTATTTCGGCCTTTGTCCATTTCATGGTGAGAATTCTCCTTCATTCTCTGTTTCATCTGATAAGCAAATTTTTCATTGCTTCGGATGTGGAGAAGGTGGAAATGTATTTTCCTTTCTAATGAAAATGGAAGGACTTGCTTTTACCGAGGCTGTTCAAAAGTTAGGTGAAAGAAATGGAATTGCGGTTGCAGAGTATACATCAGGGCAAGTACAACAAGAAGACATATCTGATGACACTGTCATCATGCAACAGGCTCACGAACTTTTGAAAAAGTATTATCATCATTTATTAGTAAATACGGAAGAGGGAAATGAAGCACTTTCATATTTATTAAACCGTGGTATTACGAAAGAGATGATTGAGAAGTTTGAAATTGGTTATGCATCACTTGCTTGGGATGCTGCAACGAAAATTTTACAAAAAAGAGGTTTATCGCTGTCTAGTATGGAACAAGCCGGTCTTCTAATAAGAAGTGAGAAGGATGGTAGTCATTATGATCGCTTCCGTGGAAGAGTTATGTTTCCAATCCATACGTTACAAGGTAAGGTGATAGCGTTTAGTGGAAGGGCTTTAGGAGATGACACTCCGAAATATTTAAATAGCCCTGAAACACCGATTTTTCACAAAAGTAAATTGTTGTATAACTTCCACCAAGCAAGGCCGTTTATTAGAAAGCGTGGGCAAGTAGTCCTTTTTGAAGGGTATGCCGATGTACTAGCTGCGGTAAAGAGTGGTGTGGAAGAAGCTGTTGCGACAATGGGAACAGCTTTAACTGAAGAACAAGCAAAACTTCTGCGACGTAACGTTGAAACTGTTGTTCTTTGCTATGATGGTGATAAAGCAGGACGAGAAGCGACGATGAAAGCAGGGCAATTACTGTTAAAAGTTGGTTGCCAAGTGAAAGTCACATCCTTGCCAGATAAGCTTGATCCTGATGAATATGTGCAACAATATGGGACAACCGCTTTTGAAAATCTTGTGAAATCAAGTATAAGTTTTGTTGGTTTTAAAATAAATTATTTGCGTTTAGGGAAAAATTTGCAAGATGAGTCTGGCAAAGAAGAATATGTGAAAAGTGTTTTAAAAGAGTTGTCGTTGTTACAAGACGCGATGCAGGCAGAATCATATTTGAAGTCGTTATCGCAAGAGTTTTCTTATTCAATGGAAACACTTTTGAATCAATTGCACCAATATCGCAAAGAACAAAAGGTACAGCAAAAACAAATAAAGCAGGTTTCTAAGCCGTCTCAAGTTGTTCAAACAAAACCGAAGTTAACAGGTTTTGAAAGGGCAGAAAGAGAAATTATTTATCATATGTTGCAAAGTGCAGAAGTAGCCGTTCGCATGGAATCCCATATAGAAGATTTTCATACAGAAGAACATAAAGGGATTTTATATGAACTATACGCATATTATGAAAAGGGAAATGAACCTTCAGTCGGAACATTTTTAAGTTGGCTCTCTGATGAAAAGTTGAAAAACATTATCACTGATATTTCGACGGATGAATTTATTAATCCAGAATACACAGAAGAAGTGTTACAAGGCCATTTAGAGACGCTTAGACGTCATAAGGAAAAACTTGTAAAGATGGAAATCATCTTTAAAGTAAAACAGATGGAAAAAACAGATCCTGTAGAGGCTGCTAAATATTATGTAGCATATTTACAAAATCAAAAAGCGAGAAAATAGCTTTTTTGGTAAAGATTTAGTATAATGAATGTTTGTATCTCGCGTAAGGAGGGGAACAGATGGCTGACAAACCAGCTCGTTCTAAACAAATTGAAACTGAAATGACCCTTGAGCAAGTGAAAGAACAACTCACTGAGGTCGGAAAAAAACGTGGCGTTCTTACATATGAAGAGATCGCAGAACGCATGAATGGATTTGAAATTGAATCCGATCAAATGGATGAATACTATGAATATTTAGGTGAACAAGGGATTGACTTAGTTGGCGATAACGACAACGAAGAAGGTCCTAATAATCGCCAAATTACAAAAACGGAAGAAGAATTCGACCTTAATGATTTAAGTGTGCCACCAGGTGTGAAAATCAATGATCCTGTTCGTATGTACTTAAAAGAAATTGGTCGCGTTGACTTACTATCCGCTGAAGAAGAAATTCGACTTGCGACGCGTATTGAAGAAGGCGATGAAGAAGCAAAACGCCGTCTTGCGGAAGCGAACTTACGTCTTGTAGTAAGTATTGCAAAGCGTTACGTGGGCCGTGGTATGCTTTTCTTAGACTTAATCCAAGAAGGAAATATGGGTCTAATTAAAGCGGTTGAAAAGTTCGATTATCGTAAAGGTTTCAAATTTAGTACGTATGCAACTTGGTGGATTCGCCAAGCAATTACACGTGCGATTGCAGACCAAGCGCGAACAATTCGTATTCCAGTTCATATGGTTGAAACGATTAATAAGTTAATTCGTGTACAACGTCAATTGTTACAAGATTTAGGACGCGAACCATCTCCTGAAGAGATTGGTGAAGAAATGGATCTTGCGCCAGAAAAAGTACGCGAAATCTTAAAAATTGCACAGGAGCCAGTTTCTCTTGAAACACCAATTGGTGAAGAAGACGACTCCCATTTAGGTGACTTTATTGAAGACCAAGAAGCAACATCGCCTGCGGACCATGCAGCGTATGAATTGCTAAAAGAACAATTAGAAGATGTGTTAGATACACTAACAGATCGTGAAGAAAATGTTCTACGTCTTCGTTTCGGTTTAGATGATGGACGAACTCGTACGCTTGAAGAAGTTGGGAAAGTATTCGGCGTAACGAGAGAACGTATCCGTCAAATTGAAGCGAAAGCACTTCGCAAATTAAGACATCCAAGTCGTAGTAAGCGTCTTAAGGATTTCTTAGAATAGGCTAACTTTAAGTTTACTTCACTTTTGTGAAGTAAACTTTTTTATTTTGTTAATTTTTGTTAAAATTTAGCTATCGGCAACGATTACAATTTCTTGTAATTTATTTTACAGAATTGTCTTTTGATTTGCAAATGCTCATTTTTCGATTTTTCGATTAATTTTGTTTATTCTATACAAAAAAATATGTAGAAAAGCGAAAAATATGATGAGAAACGTTAATAATTATCGAAATAATAAGCGATATAACAATAAAAAACAATAAACTGAATTTATGGAATATTTTCAACAAGTGATAGTTTACTCTTTTCGGATAGAGCGTTTTCAAGTACAATGGAAATGACTGAATCATCTAACTATTTAGGGGTATAGAGGGGGGAGAAGAGATATGAAACGTAATCCGCTGATTCCGTTCGCTCTTATTGCAGCATTAGGTATTATCGTTATGTTTGTATTTTCATTTCAGGGGCTAAATAAATCTAAAGAGTTAGCTGATACAAAAAATGGCGGGAAGCCAGCGCAAACAGCATCAAAGCCAGAGGATATTGTGAAGCAAAGCTGTACGAGCTGCCATGGCGATCAGTTACAAGGGGCGGTAGGGCCTAATTTACAAAAAATTGGTGGAAAACTTTCAAAGGATGAAATTAAAGAAATTCTTTCGAAAGGAAAAGGAAATATGCCGCCAAATTTAGTTCCAGCTGATCAAGCGGCTAAAGTAGCTGATTGGCTATCTAAGAAAAAATAAGGTTCCATAAAACAAGCCTTTTGCTTTTGCAAAAGGCTTGTTTTTCTATACTTTCTAAAATACGATGAGTAATAGAGAATGGAATTGTTGTTATGGGCTTGCAACAACTACTATAAATTCATTATCATGGAGACAGACTGACAAGAGAAGGAGTAATGGAAATACATGAATGAAGTAAAGCTTTCAAAACGATTAGAAGAAGTTGTGCGCGAGATTCCAGTAGGATCTACAGTAGCTGATATTGGATCGGATCATGCGTATTTACCGTGTTATACAATTATAAATAATATTGCTACAAAAGCAGTTGCAGGAGAAGTTGTAGATGGGCCGTTTCGTTCTGCGCAAGCAACTGTAGCTGAAAGTGGCTTACAAGATAAAGTAGATGTTCGTAAAGGGAATGGATTAGAAGTAATTACACCAGGGGAAGTAGATGTAATTACAGTTGCTGGTATGGGTGGAGCACTAATTCGTGACATTTTAGAAAGTGGTAAAGAAAAGTTAGAAGGTGTAACACGTTTAATTTTACAGCCGAACATTGCAGCACATCACATTCGTGAATGGTTTATTGAAAATGGCTGGGAGCTTATCCGTGAGAAAATCGTAAAAGAAGACGGGAAAATTTACGAAATTTTAGTTGGGGAACGAGGAAATATTGCAGCACCTTACTCGGATAATAAACAAGCTGAATTATTTATGGGTCCATTTTTAATAAAAGAAAAAGGTGAGGCTTTTGTTGAAAAGTGGGAAGGAGAATTGAAAAACTTCCAAAATATCTTAAAACAATTAGAACGTGCAGCAGATTCTGAAGAAACAAAAGCGAAACGTGTAGAAGTAGAAGCGAAAATGAAAATGATAGGGGAGATTTTATCATGAGTAAAATTCCAAATGGCCATGAGGTTATTTCTTTATTTGAAAGTATGTACCCGAAGCATTTAGCGATGGAAGGGGATAAGATTGGCCTGCAGATTGGGGCGCTTAATAAACCTGTGCAGCACGTATTGATCGCTTTAGATGTAACGGAGGAGGTTGTAGATGAAGCAATTCAATTAGGTGCGAATGTCATTATTGCGCATCACCCTTTAATTTTTAATCCGTTAAAAGCGATTCATACAGAGAAAGCGTATGGGAAAATTATTGAAAAGTGTATTAAGAATGATATTGCCATTTATGCCGCTCATACAAATGTAGACGTCGCTAAAGGTGGAGTAAACGATTTACTCGCTGATGCGTTAGGATTACAAAATACAGAAGTATTAGCTCCAACATACGCAGAAGAAATGAAAAAAATTGTTGTGTTTGTGCCAGTAACTCATGCAGAAGAGGTTCGTAAAGCATTAGGAGACGCAGGTGCGGGTCATATCGGCAATTATAGCCACTGTACGTTCAGTAGTGAGGGAGCAGGCACGTTTGTACCTCAGGAGGGAACAAATCCTTATATCGGGGAAACTGGGCGGTTAGAACGTGTGGAAGAGGTACGTATCGAAACGATAATTCCAGCTTCACTACAAAGAAAAGTTATGAAAGAGATGTTGGCAGCTCATCCATACGAAGAAGTGGCATATGATGTATATCCTCTTGATAATAAAGGTGAAACGTTAGGGCTTGGAAAAATAGGCTATTTACAAGAAGAAATGACACTTGGACAGTTTGCTGAACATGTGAAACAATCCTTAGACGTGAAGGGCGCAAGAGTTGTCGGCAAGTTAGGTGATAAAGTGCGTAAAGTTGCTGTACTTGGTGGGGACGGTAATAAATATATAAACCAAGCGAAATTTAAAGGGGCAGATGTATATGTAACAGGTGACATGTATTATCATGTCGCTCATGATGCGATGATGCTCGGTTTAAATATAGTTGATCCAGGACATAACGTTGAAAAGGTAATGAAGCAAGGTGTGCAAAAGCAACTGCAAGAAAAAGTAGATGCGAAAAAATTCAATGTACAAATTCATGCTTCGCAGTTACATACAGATCCATTCACATTTGTATAAGAAAAATAAAAACCGTTGCTCATGTAGGCAACGGTTTTTATTATTGTTCTTTTTTCACTTTTACACGAGGTAAGATTTTTTGAAGTGGTACTTTTCGAATTCTTTCCCACGTAGCCGGATTCATTGGGTCATATTGATCTAAGAAAGCGATAACCTCTTTTGTAATTGGTGTTGGAGTAGAAGCACCTGCTGTAACAGCTACGTTTTCTACACCTTGTAGCCATTCTAATTGAATTTCACTTACATCCGCAACACGGTAAGCTTTCGTACCAGCAATTTCTTGTGATACTTGCGCTAAGCGATTCGAATTGTTACTTTTTGGATCACCAACAACGATTGTTAAATCTGCAACATCCGCTTGTTTAGCTACAGCTTCTTGACGAACTTGAGTTGCTAAACAAATTTCCTTATGGAATTCTGCTGTTGGAAATTTTTTCTGAATGTCCTCCATTAAATGTTGAACATCCCATTGACTCATCGTTGTTTGATTCGTAACTAAAATTTTATCCGTTGGGATTTCTAATGTTTCTAAATCATCCGCTCTTTCGATAAGGTGAACGATATCAGGTGCAATACCAACCGCGCCTTCTGGTTCTGGATGGTTTTTTTTGCCGATATAAATGACATGATATCCTTCAGCTTTTTTTGCTTCAATAAGGTCATGTGTTTTTGTAACATCTGGACAAGTTGCATCGATTGTCGTTAAACCTTTTTCTTTTGCACGTTGTTTAACTTCAGGAGAAACACCGTGAGCAGTAAATATAACAGTACCAGAATCGATTTGATCTAAAATATCTAAGCGACTTGGTCCGTCTAACGTAATGATTCCATCTTCTTCAAAAGCGTCTGTAACATGTTTATTGTGAACAATCATACCTAAAATATAAATAGGTCTCGGTAATGATTTATCTAATGCAGCGTTACGTGCAATTACCATTGCATCGACAACACCGTAGCAATAACCACGAGGGGAAATTTTAACAATTTTCATATGAGTAATCCTCTCCTTCTAAACAAGGGATACTTTTGTGCATAGTCCTTTACATTATAAAGGAGGAGAGGATAGAAAACAAAGGATTGTTACACATATAGTTTGGGTTTTGTTGCTATTTTTTGAACAGGCTCCTCTCGTACTTCTGTTTCTATGGCTGGCTCAATCACTATTTTTTTTCTTTTTCTTTTTTTTTGTGGAGGAGGGGGAGTTGCTACCTCAACCTTTTCTGTTAGATCTTCAGTTTGATCTTCTTCCGTACTTTTTCCAGAGGTGAGGATTTTAACAATGCTTGGTAGGTTACGCATAATGGGACCGTACTGTTCGACGACAGGGCTTACAGATTGAACGACTTGTGATACTTTTTCGATATTGTTTATCATATTAGTTGGATTCGAAATTAAATTCGAAAAAAAACTGCCGATGCCGCTGCTAGATGCTGCTGTAGTGGCTGCACCGCCGCGCGTTTCGTTTGATTCATACATTTGAGGGGGAATCATTTGCTCTGGATACTGCTGCATGTATGGTTGATATTGCTGTGAGTATTGATGCGGGTATTGTTGTTGGTATTGTTGTTGGTATTGTTGTTGGTATTGTTGTTGGTATTGTTGTTGGTATTGCTGTTGATATTGGGGTGGCTGTTGTTGGTGCATCATTGGCGGCTGTCCTTCTATTTGTCGATAAGGCGGAACCATTTGCATGAAAGGTTCGGTTGGATCGTGTTTTTTAAAGAGTTTAGCAAGGAACCCTTTCTTTTTTTGTGCCATCGGTGGTAGTTGTGGAATGGGGTATGGTGTATAAGGTTGTTGGCCTGGATTCGGATACATTTGCCTTACGGGAGATTTTGGAAACATGTGAGAAATCCTCCTTTCTTCAGTTAGGTATATACACATACAATATGCAATAAGAGTGAAGAAGGTTAGTTTTTGAAGTAAAAACCTAAACTAAAGATGGATTTTACTTGTAGATTTCGATATAATGTAGACTTGACTGATTTGTGCGCGCAGTAGAAATTTAGAAAGAAGGTGTAACTTATGACACAACAAACTTTTACACAGTATGATTTTAAACCATTTTTAATAGATGCAATTCGTGAACTACGCTTTACAGAGCCGACAGGAATTCAACAGAAAATTTTCCCGGTCGTGAAAAAAGGTGTAAGTGTAATTGGACAATCCCAAACAGGTTCTGGGAAAACACATGCATACTTACTTCCTACATTAAACAGAATTAATCCAAGTCGTGAAGAAGTACAGCTTGTTATTACAGCTCCTACTCGTGAGTTAGCACAACAAATTTACGAAGAAATCGTGAAATTAACAAAGTTCTGTGCAGAAGATCAAATGATTACAGCACGTTGTTTAATTGGTGGAACTGATAAACAACGATCGATTGAAAAGTTGAAAAAACAACCACATATTGTAGTTGGAACACCAGGACGTATTAAAGACTTAGTAGAAGAAAAGGCGCTATTTGTTTATAAAGCGGATACTATTATTGTCGATGAAGCGGATTTAATGCTTGATATGGGATTCATTCAAGATGTAGATAAAATTGCAGCACGTATGCCTAAAAACTTGCAAATGCTAGTTTTCTCTGCAACAATTCCTCAAAAATTAAAACCATTTTTGAAGAAATATATGGAGAATCCAGAACATATTCATATTAATCCGAAACAAGTTGCAGCAGGAAATATTGAGCATTACCTTGTGCCTTCAAGACACCGTAATAAAATTGAATTAGTGAAAAATATGCTACTTCAATTTAAACCGTACTTAGCAATTGTGTTTACAAACACGAAGAAGAAGGCTGATGAAGTAGCCGATGGATTAGCTGAACGTGGGTTAAAAGTAGGGCGTATACACGGTGATTTATCACCACGTGATCGTAAAAAAATGATGAAACAAGTTCGTGATTTAGAGTTCCAATACATTGTCGCAACAGATTTAGCGGCACGCGGTATTGATATTGAAGGAATTAGCCATGTTATTAACTATGAACTTCCATCGGATTTAGATTTCTTCGTTCACCGCGTTGGAAGAACTGCACGTGCGGGTCATTCAGGGATTGCAGTGACAATTTATGATCCAGCAAATGAAGAAGCGTTAGATAGTTTGGAAAAACAACGTCATATCGAATTTAAGCATGTAGATTTACGCGGAGATGAGTGGGCGGATTTAGGTGACCGTCGTCGTCGTAAGAGTCGTAAAAAACCAAATGATGGACTAGATGTTATGGCAACAAAAGTTGTTAAAAAGCCGAAAAAAGTAAAACCAAACTATAAGCGAAAACTTGCAACAGAACGTGACAAAGTGAAGAAAAAATATAGCAATAAAAAAAGATAAGGGATTTCCCTTATCTTTTTTTTATCCAGCTATTTGTGAGAGTCGTAATCAATATGGGTAGAAAAATATGGATTAAAGCTTCACTTAATCCAGTTCATTTAAATGAAGAGTATAGTCTGTTTAAATAGTCATATAAATTTGTGTAGTGCGTTTTTTGTGAACAAACAATTCACTACATATTTCTACAAATTATGCTATCATTATAACTATTGTATATTGAAGAGGTGATTGTATGTTAAAGATTGGATCTCATGTCTCAATGAGTGGTAAGAAAATGTTATTAGCAGCAAGTGAAGAGGCTGTTTCATACGGTGCAACGACGTTTATGATTTATACAGGTGCACCGCAAAATACACGAAGAAAACCAATTGAAGAATTGAACATAGAAGCAGGACGTAAACATATGGAACTGAATGGTATTGAGGAAATTATCGTCCATGCACCATATATTATTAACGTTGGTAATACGACGAAGCCAGAAACATTCCAATTAGGTGTAGACTTCCTGCGCATGGAAATTGAAAGAACAGCGGCATTAGGTGTTGCGAAACAAATTGTTCTTCACCCAGGAGCGCACGTTGGTGCTGGAGCAGATGCAGGTATTCAACAAATTATTAAAGGGCTTAATGAAGTAATAACGCCTGAACAGACGGTTAACATTGCGCTAGAGACGATGGCTGGAAAAGGAACAGAGTGTGGTCGTAGCTTTGAGGAAATTGCAAAGATTATTGATGGTGTAAAATATAATGAAAAGCTATCTGTATGTTTTGATACGTGTCATACGCATGATGCGGGTTATGATATTGTAAATGATTTTGACGGTGTATTGAACGAATTTGACAAGATTGTTGGTGTAGATCGATTACAAGTGCTTCATATTAATGATAGTAAAAATGTGCGTGGGGCCGGAAAGGACCGTCACGAAAATATCGGTTTTGGTCATATCGGTTATAAAGCATTGCATCATATTGTACATCATCCGCAGTTAATGAACGTGCCAAAAATTCTTGAAACACCATATGTAGGTGAAGATAAAAAAGATAAGAAGCCACCATATAAATTAGAAATCGAAATGCTGAAAAACGGTACTTTTGATGAGGGGATTCTTGAAAAAATTAAAGCGCAATAAGGAGGGGGGGTATCCCCTCCTTATTTTAGTAGTTGCTGAAATAAAGTGTTTACTTGTTGCGCAGTAGCAGGGGAAGTTACTTTTGCGATTTGTTTTAAGAGTTCTAGTCGCTCATTATTATCATAAATGTTAATATTCTTTCCTTTCATAAGTAAAACAATTTGATCAGCTTGTGCAGTTGTAATTGAAACTTCATATTCTTTACTATATTTCAATAACTCTTTTGTAGAAATATGATTTAATTTTTTATTCACAATTTGTTTAATGAGATTCATCGAGTTATCCTCCTTCATACGTTCTTCTATCGAAATATATGAGTGCGTAGCTTGTACATATTCTTATAGAGTTTCTTTTTTCATGAGGAAAAGAAGCGTATGTTATAATGTAAGGACAAAACTACAGAAAAAGAATATAAGGAGGACTTATGGAACAAAAGCAACATCGAAAAGAAAGCGTTATCCATCTCATTTATCGTTTAGTAATGATTATTTTTGGGGCAGCGTGCGCGGCGGTAGCGATTGAATTATTCTTAATGCCAAATAAAATTATTGATGGTGGAATTATTGGTATTTCTCTTATATTAGATTATCTTACTCCTAATATTTGGTGGTTAAGTTTTTCTACTTTAGTTGTTATCCTCAACATTCCGTTTATGTACTCTGGGTATAAGCAAATCGGAAAAACATTTATGTTATCCTCAGCATTTGGGATTGTAGCTTTAGCATTTATTGAATCGACATTACATGCTGTTCCACCATTTACAACTGAGCCCATTTTAGCAACAGTTTTTGGTGGCCTTATTTTGGGGCTTGGTGTAGGACTTGTTATTCGTCATGGCGGATCAATGGACGGAACAGAAATTATGGGGATTTTATTAACGAAGAAATTACCGTTTTCTGTTGGTGAATTCGTAATGTTTGTGAACTTATTTGTTTTTGCATGGGCAGCATTTGTATTTGGTGTCGAACAAGCTATGTATTCTGTTATGACGTACTATATTGCATTCAAAACAATTGATACGGTAATTCAAGGTTTAGATGAAACGAAAGCAGTTTTAATTGTATCAGATCAGTATGAGGAAGTATCAAATGCCATTTTGCATCGTCTCGGTCGTGGAACTACAAAGCTTGTAGCCAAAGGTGGTTACACGGATAAAGAAAAAGAAGTTATTTATGCAGTTGTAACGCGTTTGGAAGTGACGAAGTTAAAATCAATTGTGCATGAAATTGATGAAAATGCGTTTGTTACGATTATGAGTACACAAGAAACAAATGGTGGTAAGTTTAAATCAGCTATCCACTAAAAAGTTACTTGGAATATTTTTCGAAAGCAGAGAATTTTTCTCTGCTTTTTGTTATAATAGTAAGGTTTCTTGAAAAAATAGATATAATTTAGGCAGATTGGTTTACAACTATAATAAGCTGTACTATAATTCAAATAGATATAAATCGGAATCATTCTGAATTAAAATAGGTGAGATGCTATGAATAATATATTGGAAATAGAAGGATTAACGTTTCGATATGAAGATCGAAATGTGTTAGAAAATATTAATTTGCAAGTTCCGAAGGGAGCTTTTTTAGGTTTAGTTGGGCCAAATGGTTCTGGGAAATCCACTTTACTAAAATGTTTATTAGGCGTTTTAAAGCCTAAACAAGGGAGTATTCGCTTGTTTGGTGTTGATAGCAAGAAGTTTAAAGAATGGAACAAACTTGGCTATGTATCCCAAAAGGCAAATAGTTTCAACTCTGGTTTTCCAGCAACTGTTTTTGAAGTTGTGTCAATGGGGCTCGTTTCGAAAAAAGGTCTTTTTCGCTTTTTCACGAAAGACGACAAGGCGAAGGTAGAAAAGGCGATTGCTGATGTAGGGATGAGTGAATTTCAAGGTCGCAATATTGGAGAGCTTTCTGGTGGACAACAACAACGTGTATTTATTGCTCGTGCGCTCGTTAGTGATCCTGAATTACTTATTTTGGACGAGCCTACTGTTGGGATTGATGTGAAAAATGTGGAAAGTTTTTATGAGATATTAGAGGATTTAAACAAAAGGCTTGGGATTACATTGATTCTTGTTACTCATGATATGGGGGCTGTTACCGAGAAAGTAACACATGTTGCATGTCTAAATCAACATTTACATTTTCATGGGAATGTAAAGGAGTTCCGAGAGTTAGAAGATGCAGAAATGTCCGTCTTATATGGACATCATGTCCATCGTTTAAAACACGAGCATGAGCATCACGGGAGGATATAATGATACAAGATTTTTTACAATATGACTTTTTACGTAATTCTTTATATGCAGGTATTTTAATTGGACTTGTTGCACCGCTTATCGGTGTGTTTGTTGTTATTCGTCGTTTATCTCTTATTGCAGATGCATTAAGTCACGTGACGTTATCAGGTATTGCAGCAAGTTTACTACTTGAAAAAACAATTTTTACAGGTGGCTTTTTAAATCCCCTATATATGGGGATGATTTTCTCGATTGGGGGAGCGTTACTAATTGAAAAGTTACGAACTGTATATAAGCATTATCAAGAATTAGCAATTCCGATTATTCTTTCAGCAGGAATGGGAATTGGAGTTATTTTCATTTCACTTGCAAATGGATTTAACACAGACTTATTTAGTTATTTATTTGGTAGTGTAAGTGCTGTAACGAGTACGGATTTAATTATTATTGGGATTGTAGCAATTGTTGTTATTGCGACAATTATTTTATTATATAAAGAGCTGTTTTTATTATCATTTGATGAGGAATACGCAGTATCAACTGGTCTAAGGGCAAAATGGATTCACTTTATCTTCATTATATTAGTTGCTCTTGTCATTGCAGTATCAATGCGTGTAGTAGGTGTTCTTCTCGTATCCTCATTAATGACGTTACCAGTTGCAGCAAGTATTCGTATTGCTAAAGGATTTAAACAAACAATTTTCTTTTCCATTTTATTTGGTGAAATTGCAGTAATTGGTGGAATGTTTGCTTCGTATCAACTTGATCTAGCACCAGGTGGTACAATTGTTATGATAGCAGTTCTTATTTTAATCGGTGCGATTTTATGGAAGAAGAAAAAAACTGCATAAAGTAGGGATAGGTATGAATCTAACAGAAGCTTTACGCCTAATGAAAGAAAAAGGATACAAACATACTGGGAAAAGGGAAGAGATGCTCAGATTATTTGCAGCTCACAATCGTTATTTAACAGCAAAAGATGTTTTAGAGCATATGAAGGATGATTATCCAGGTCTTAGTTTTGATACGATTTATCGTAACTTAACGGTTTTTGCTGAAATCGGCGTTTTAGAACAAACAGAATTAAATGGTGAAAAACATTTTCGTTTTACATGTTCCATTATGGAACATCATCATCATTTTATTTGTTTAGATTGCGGGGGAACGAAAGAGATTACTTCCTGTCCAATGGATTTTATGAATAAAGATTTTAACGGTTATGAAGTAACAGGGCATAAATTTGAAATATACGGCCGTTGTCCAAAATGTGCAAAATAAAAACTCGTCGGTTATATAACTGACGAGCTTTTTTGCATAAAAAAGAAGGTTGCTCACAAATATTGTGGGCAACCTTCTTTTTATTGTTCTTGTGTTTCTTTTTCTTTATCTCTTTCAGCAGCCATTTCAGCAGCAATTACATCGATTTCTTTTTTCAGTTCTTCTACCATTGTTTCTTCTGGTACTTTACGAACAACTTGCCCTTTACGGAATAATAATCCTTCTCCACGTGCACCGGCAATACCGATATCAGCTTCACGAGCTTCACCAGGGCCGTTTACAGCGCAACCAAGTACTGCAACTTTAATTGGTACTTGCAGTGTAGAAATATATTCTTCCACTTCGTTAGCGATGCTAATTAAATCAATTTCAATACGACCGCAAGTTGGACAAGAGATAAGTGTTGCTGCATTAGATGCAAGACCGAATGACTTTAATAGTTCACGTGCAACTTTTACTTCTTCAACTGGATCAGCACTTAATGAAATACGAAGTGTGTTTCCGATGCCTTTACTTAAAATTGCTCCAAGACCAGCGGCACTTTTTACAGTTCCAGCAAACAATGTGCCAGATTCTGTAATACCTAAATGTAATGGATAATCAAAAGCGCGAGCAGCTTTTTCATATGCTTCAATTGCTAAATTAACATCAGAGGCTTTCATAGATACGATAATATCGTGGAAATCTAAGTCCTCTAAAATTTTAATGTGATGTAGTGCGCTCTCAACCATGCCATCTGCAGTTGGGTATCCGTACTTTTCTAAAATGTGACGCTCTAATGAACCAGCGTTTACACCGATACGGATTGGAATGCCGCGCTCTTTTGCTGCATTTACAACAGCTTCTACTTTATGGCGACGACCAATGTTACCTGGATTGATACGTACTTTATCAATGCCACCTTCAATTGCTTTTAAAGCAAGGCGATAATCAAAATGAATATCAGCAACAAGTGGAATGTTGATTTGTTTTTTAATATCAGCAATAGCATTTGCTGCGCGTTCATCTGGAACGGCAACACGAACAACCTGACAACCAGCTTCTTCTAAACGTTTAATTTCAGCAACTGTTGCTTCAACATCATGTGTTTTTGTTGTTGTCATACTTTGTATAATTAATTCATTATTACCGCCAATTGTTAAATTACCGACTTTAACTGGACGTGTTTTTGTACGATGAGTCATTTCATTCACGAATAGATCGCTCTCCTTATAAAAGAAGTTTCTTATTTAGTCCCTCATATCAATGATAGTATACGTGATATAGGGCTATAGAAACCGAAGTGCTCGGTTTCACTTTTACTATTGTATCAGCGCCTTTATGTAATTGACAAGGATTAAGTGATCGCTTATTGATATAACGGGAATTTATAAGTCTTTCCAATTTGAATTTTTGTAGCAGATGTACTTTTATTTAATTGTTTAAAGTCATCAATTACCTTTTCAATAGAAGGGATTTTTTTCTTATTAATTTGTTCTGTAATCGAAAGAACGGTCTCACCAGTTTTTACTTCAATTGCTTTATAAGTAACATCTGTTTCTTCCTTTTTGCTTTGTTTTGTAGTTGTTTCTTCTTTTTTTATAGTTTGAGCAGCTGTTGTTTTTTTGTATGAACTTAACATCGGTAAAGTACCGATTTTTATATCGTAATAAAATATATAACCGAGAACAAGCACGAATAAGAATATACCTAATCTCTTCATATTCTTCACTCCTTTGCTAGGAATATATGCTTGTCCAAAAAAAAAATGCCTATTTAGGCATTTTTTATCGTTCTTATTTTTCTTTCGGTTGTGGAACTTCTTTAAGTGTTAAGTATAGAACAATTAAAACAACTGCGATATAAATGAATGTTGAACCAGGTACGACGATTTTAAATAAATCCATAATCATAAAGAAGATTGTTGGAATTGTGTAACTGTAAGCAGTTAATGTCCAAACTTGTTTGTAGGATAATTTACGTTGTCCGCTCATAGCAGAACCGATGAACGCAAGTAAAGTCACGCCTACAAAAGTAATAAATAATTGGAATAGGTACACTAAAAATCCGATAACAAATAATAAAATTGGATAGATACTATCGAATAGAGAAATAAAGTCTTGTAAATCTTTTTTCTCAAGAGATGCACCTAATAAGTCGTTATAGGAATACGTTTGTGTTTGACCATTTCCCATGGAGACTACTTTATCTTTTAAAACAAATAAACCCGTTTTATTTTGATATTTTTCTAAGTCTGTTGAATTTGGATCAAATACGAAAAGGGCATTGCCATCTTCTTTTTCGATAGGTTGATCAATATCTGCTGTTAGTTCGCCATTTTCAATTTTAAAATCAGGTAAATCTTTTTCGATTACTTTATTTACCATATTAACACCGTCTTGAATAACGCTACCGTACAAGAAAGTTCTTGGAATAGTAGTGATTAAGCAAAGAAGCATAATATACAAAATGGTTTTACCGATTTTTTGAAAACGGAAAAGCGCAATATCTTTAGGCGAATATACGCTTTTTGCTAGCTGTTTAAAAATGGACATAGATTCACTTCCTTTATGTATGTATAAAGTCATTGTAACGTAGGAATCTAGAGAATCTCAAGATATATTATATTTACATATAGTGGAGATAATTAAATTTCTTTTTAATAATTTTCTTCTTTTAAATGAGAAAAATACAATTGACACTTTTCTTTTTTATATGGTAAATTTATCTTACATTTCTTAAAGGATATATCCGATAGGAATTCAATTGTTTAATATGTTATTACATACATAATTATGGACCCTTAGCTCAGCTGGTTAGAGCAGACGGCTCATAACCGTCCGGTCGTAGGTTCGAGTCCTACAGGGTCCATACCCATTTCACATGTTTATTATGTCAGCAGGAAGCTTCCTTGTAGAAGGAAGCTTTTTTTACGGAATATATGAGCATTTTAATTGAAAAGAAGTGGGAATTTTGCTACTTTAATGATAGCAAGACAATGTGATTTATTTGTTTGCACCCTATGGCAATTAGGGTAGAATGAAGTTGTATGTCACACATATGGTGGCAATACATAAACTGGGAGGAATATAACAATGGCAAAACACGAATTACCAAACTTACCTTATGCGTATGATGCTTTAGAGCCTCACTTTGACAAAGAAACAATGAACATCCATCATACAAAACATCACAACACGTACATTACAAACTTAAACGCTGCTTTAGAAGGTCATGCAGAACTAGCTGACAAAAGCGTTGAAGAATTAGTTGCAAACTTAAACGAAGTACCAGAAGCAATCCGTACAGCAGTACGTAACAATGGTGGTGGACATGCTAACCATACATTCTTCTGGACAATTCTTTCTCCAAACGGCGGGGGACAACCAGTAGGCGAACTTGCAACTGCGATTGAAGCGAAATTCGGTAGCTTCGATGCATTCAAAGAAGAATTCGCAAAAGCTGGCGCAACTCGCTTCGGTTCTGGTTGGGCTTGGTTAGTAGTAAACAATGGTGAGTTAGAAGTAACAAGCACGCCAAACCAAGATTCTCCTCTAACTGAAGGTAAAACTCCAGTTATCGGTTTAGATGTTTGGGAGCATGCTTACTACTTAAATTACCAAAACCGTCGTCCAGACTACATCGGTGCATTCTGGAACGTTGTAGATTGGAACGCTGCTGAAAAACGTTACCAAGAAGCAAAATAATTATAATAATTATAGAAAAAAGCTAGGAGAATGCTCCTAGCTTTTTTCTATGCTTTCCTTTTACATAATTGGGCTTGTCTTTGGAAGACTAGAACATGAAGTAAAGGAGAGTTGTGTATGAAGTGGAAACATATAATTGGTGACGTTGAAGTGAATCGGGATTTAGTGTTATTGCTCCTTATTGGAGGTTTATACACGCTCGCAATTTCTTTATCGAATACGTTTGTTAATATTTATTTATGGAAACAAACACAAAATTATGTGAATCTTGGCTTGTATAATTTGGCCAGCGTTGTATTGCAGCCTCTCACATTTCTTATAGGTGGGAAATTAGCGAAACGTATTGACCGCTCAATCTTGTTACGAATAGGCGTAGGCACGTTAGCAATTTTTTTTATCGTTGTTTTAGTAGCGGGAAAAAGCGCTTCTCACTATATTTTATTAATGGGGGCTCTTTTAGGAGTCGGATATGGTTTTTATTGGCTCGCGTTTAACTTATTGACATTTGAGATTACAGAACCAGAAACAAGAGATTTCTTTAATGGGTTTCTTGGACTTCTTACATCCTTCTCTGGAATGATTGGACCGATAGCGGCAGGATACACAATTTCACGTATGGCAAAATGGAGTGGTTATACTGTCATATTCTTTCTTTCATTAGTGCTATTTGCAATTGCTGTCGTTTTAAGCTTTTTTTTATCTAAGAGAGAATGTGAAGGGCGTTATGAAATTACAAAAGTATTGAAAGAGCGACGGATTGATAAAAATTGGGGGAGAATTACACGTGCTCATTTTTTCCAAGGGTTGAGAGAGGGAACATTTATTTTTGTTATTTCAGTATATGTGTACTTAGCAACCGATAGTGAGCTCGCATTAGGGAAATATAGCTTAGTCAACTCCGCTGTATCATTTGTATGTTACTACTTAGTTGCTCGTATGTTAAAGAAAGAGTGGCGAAAAAAAGCGATTTTGCTTGGAGGCATTATTTTATATGCGGTCGTATTTTTAGTTATATTCAATGTTACATACACAAAATTACTTATTTATGCAGCATGTATCGCGATCGCATACCCTATTTTACTCGTTCCGTACGGGTCAATGACATATGACGTAATTGGTAGAGCGAAAAATGCGAGAGAGTGGCGTGTAGAGTATGTAGTTGTCCGGGAATTATGGTTAAATGCTGGAAGGATTTGTTCGGTTTTAAGTTTTTTATGTGCTGTGTTATTCTTTCCGCCTGAAAAAAGTTTACCTTTCTTACTATGTATTTTAGGTGCTGGACATTTTCTTATTTATTTTGCAGTTAAAAATGTCAAATATGATGAGGGAAATGTGGGGAAAACCAGCGTTGTAGCGCAAGAAACTACTCAGAATCAAACTGAACCAGAAGGTTAACTTATCGTTTGTTTTATGCTAAAATAGAAAAAGATGTAAGACAGCAGTGAGGACACCTGTATGAAGGTGTCCCTTTCACATTACATAGCTGTTGGTAGAGGGGGTTTGTATGAGCAAGAAGCAGAAACAACAAAAGAAAAAAACTCACGTTCCTTTTCGATTAAACGTGCTGTTTTTTTGCGTATTTTTAATGTTCTCCGCGGTTATTGTAAGGCTCGGATATGTACAAATTGTTCGTGGTGAGGAATATAAGAATGAAGTAGAGAAGAAAGAGAATTCAACGATAAGTAATCCTGTACCGCGCGGGAAAATCTTTGACCGCTATGGGCGACCTGTAGTAGATAATACAGCTGTTCGTACTATTACATTTACAAAAATGAAAGGATCAACTGCAGAAGATCGCTTAGAAACAGCGAAAAAATTAGCAGAGTTGATTGAAGTACCGACAGATAAATTAACAGATCGAGATAAAAAAGATTATTGGATTGCGATGCATAAAGAGGAAGCGAAAACAAAAATTACGAGTAAAGATCGTCAAGAATTGAAAGATAACAAAATTGACGATAAAGAATTAGACGAGCGTCAACGAAGTCGTGTGACAGAAGAAGAGATTAATCAATTATCCGCAAAAGATTTAGAAATACTAGCGATTAAAAGTAAGATGGACGGCGGATATGCAATGACACCTCAAGTTATTAAAAAAGATGCTACAGAAAAAGAATATGCGATTATTAGCGAGAGCCTAGCAACATTACCAGGTGTAGATACGAATGTTGATTGGGATCGAAAATATACGTATGATGATTTATTCCGAAGTGTTCTTGGTGGGGTGTCGACGGCGGATGAAGGTTTACCGAGAGAAAGACTAGATTACTATCTTGTTCGTGATTATAATCGAAATGACCGAGTAGGGAAAAGTTATCTTGAACAGCAATATGAAGATAGCCTGCACGGTACGAAAGCAGAAGTGAAAAATATTACAGATAAAAATGGTAATATTTTAGAAACGATTAATGTATCGCAAGGACAAAGCGGTAATGACCTGAACTTAACAATTGATATGGAATTACAAAAGCGTGTGGAAGATATTCTTGCGAAAAACTTAATGAGATTTAAAGGAGCGGAACCTCTTTTAGATCGTGCTTTCGTTGTTATGACGAATCCGAAAAACGGTGAAGTGTTATCTATGGCTGGAAAACAGCTTGTTACGAATGATGAAGGAAAAACTGATGTGAAAGATTTCGCTTTAGGTACGATGACAAGCTCGTATCCTGTAGGTTCAACAGTAAAAGGTGCAACGATTCTGACAGGGTATCAAACAGGTGCAATTCAACCAGGATCGGTACAGTTAGATGAACCAATCAAATTAAAAGGTACACCGACGAAATCATCTTGGAAAACAATGGGATATATTAATGATCTTACAGCGTTAAAAATGTCTTCTAACGTATATATGTTTAAAACAGCGATGAATATTGCTAATGTTCCATATGTGAGAGGTGGTACGTTAGATATAAAACAAAAATCATTTGATACGATGCGTTACTATTTCGGGCAGTTTGGATTAGGTGTAAAAACAGGAATCGATTTACCGAATGAATCTGCTGGTCAGATGGGTAGAACAGACAATATCCCAGGGTTTTTACTTGATTATGCAATCGGTCAATATGATACGTATACACCACTTCAATTAGCTCAGTATATTTCAACAATTGCCAATGGTGGATATCGTATGCAGCCGCAAGTTGTGAAAGAGATTCGTCAACCGGCAGTGAAACCGGAGGAAGTTGGAAAAGTTGTTCATTCGATGGAACCGAAAGTGCTAAATCGTATTGATATGCCTGAATCACAAATTAAACGTGTTCAAGAAGGATTTAGACAAGTATTTAACGATTCGGGTGGTACAGCTACAAAATACTTTACAGGTGCAAAATATAAAGCTGCAGGGAAAACCGGTACAGCCCAAACTGTGTATGGCGGAGATAAAGAGATTGGTAGAAATGCAAAAGGTGAGCGTGTTCAAGTTTATAACTTAACATTAGTAGGTTATGCGCCACTTGAAGACCCTGAAGTAGCATTTTCTGTTGTTGTTCCGTGGGTACATGATGATAAGACTGGTATTAATGGATATATTAGTCGTGAAATTATGGATGCTTACTTTGATTTGAAAAACCAAGAAATAAATGGTGAAGCTCCAAAAGATGCAAAAGATAATAAAAATGAAAAAGAAGATCAAGATGAGGAATAAAAAAGTTGTAAAAAAAGCACACTATCTGAAAAGATAGTGTGCTTTTTTTTATGGTTTATGCATATCGTGTAATAAATGTGGACAAGTATAAAATATTGGAAAAAGCACGCGGTCTCACAAATGATAATTTTATATTGTGTATAGGGGGATAACTGTCTTATGGACTAATTAATTATCAGTGGAAATGAATAGCGGCTACTGATTAAAGTTTTATCTTATGTTGATTCCTGTGGAACTTTACAAAACTTTTACAAACAATTAAAACCGAATTAATAGTTTAGCAGTATTCTTATATCTGTAATCCTGTTATTTCCGGTTACTTCTAGGAGGAAGAACACGTGAAATGGATGAGTGCATCGATTAAAGTTTTTATATTATCGACATGGTTCCTTTGTTTTGGCATATCTACTGCATTTGCTGTGAACGAAATGGGAGAAGTGAGAGTTGATGGATCCTCAACGGTTTTCCCTATTATAGAAGCAGTAGCGGAGGAATATACAAAGGAGCATCCAAACGTGAAAATTTCTATTAGTGTTTCTGGAACTGGAGGAGGATTTAATCGTTTCAGTAAAGGAGAAGTGGATATAAATAATGCTTCGAGAGTAATGAAACAAGTGGAAGAAAATGAAATGAAGAATAACTCCATTCAGTTTACACCCTTTGAGGTTGCTTATGACGGTCTTACGATTGTTGTAAATCGTCACAATACTTGGGTAGACAATATGACAGTAGACGAGTTACGTCTCTTATGGAGTGAAGATGGAAGAGAGAAGCGATGGTCGCAAGTTCATTCAACATGGCCACGTGCACAAGTGAAGTTTTATGCACCAGGTGTAGACTCTGGTACTTATGATTATTTTCAAAATGTCATCTTACAAAATCGTCGCATTGTAAAAAAAGTCTCTTTGTCTGAAGATGATCAAGTTATTATGCAAGGAGTAATGCATGATAAAAATGCCATTGCTTTTGTAGGATATGCTTATTATATGGCCAATCGAGATAGGGTGAAAGCGATAAAAGTGAACGGTGTATTTCCGACGAAAGAGACTATTCAATCAGGTGATTATAAGCCGTTATCTAGATCGTTATTTACTTATGTGAATGATGCATCTATCCGACAAAAAATAAATGTAGCAAATTATGTTGAGTTTATAATCAAACATGTTGGTAACCTCGCTGAAGAGGTTGGATATGTAAAATTACGAAAAGAAAAATATAATGAACAGCTGCGAATGTTAACAGAAATCAAAAGGTAATGTCAGGGTGGAAAGGGGTTTTCATCTTTGGCTCATAATGACAAAAGTCAAATTACATTTTCTGTACAACATTTGATTGAAAGAAATACAAAACAAAGAAAAAAAACGCAGCGAATCAATCAAATAGTTCCATTATTATTAAAAATAATTGCTAGTGTGTCTATTGTGACGACAATTGGAATTATTTTTACGTTGGCAAATGAAACAATGATGTTTTTTCAAAAAATATCATTATACTCCTTTTTGACGGAGAAAGAATGGTTACCGTTTTTTGAAGATCCTAAATTCGGTATATTACCACTTATATGTGGAACAGTCCTTGTAACAGCAATCGCCATGTTTGTAGCAATTCCTATCGGTTTAGCGTGTGCTGTATTTTTGAGCGAATACGCTTCAAACGGTGCGCGAAAAATATTAAAGCCGATGTTAGAACTATTAGCAGGTATCCCGACAATTGTATATGGTTTTTTTGCATTAATAGTTGTCACGCCACTTTTACAACGAATGATACCGGATTTACAGTTTTTTAATGCAATTAGTCCAGGAATCGTGATTGGATTTATGATGATACCTACAGTTGCATCTTTATCTGAAGACTCGATGAGAGCTGTGGCGAAAGGAACGAAAGAAGCCTCGTTAGCGCTCGGTGCGACTCGGTTTGAGATGGTAAAACAAGTAGTGTTTCCCGCAGCTTTTACAGGAATTATGGCAGCGATTATATTAGCGGCTTCTAGGGCAATCGGTGAAACAATGATAGTTGTAATTGCAGCGGGATCCACACCGAATGTATCGCTGGATCCGACGCACTCTATTCAAACGTTAACAGCCTATATTGTGCAAGTGAGTTTAGGCGATGCTCCGCATGGAACGATTGCTTATTACAGTATGTATGCCGTAGGCGCAACGTTATTCTTGTTTACTTTTATAATGAACATCATTTCGCAGTATATTGTGCGCCGTTTTAGGAGGGTGACATAATATGCGAATGTTGAATCATAAAAAAATACAAGAAAATATGGCATCACGTTTTTTTAAAGATCGAATTTACAAATTGTTATTTTATATAGCAATTTTGTTTTCAATCGTAATTTTGCTTATTTTGCTTTTTCAAATTTTTGAAAAAGGGTTAAGCTATCTTTCAATAGATTTCTTTACAAACTTCGCTTCACGTAATCCGAAAGAAGCCGGGATTGCTGCAGCTTTGTCGGGGACAATATTATTTATGAGTATTGTTATACCGGTCTCGTTTATATTTGGAGTCGGGACTGCCCTTTATTTAGAGCAATATGCGAAGGAATCTATATTTAAAAAGGTAATAGAAATTAATAATCAAACGTTAGCAGGAGTACCTTCCGTTGTATTTGGATTACTTGGCTTAACTATTTTTGTATATGCTCTTCATTTAGGCGAGAGTATTGTTGCAGCGGCGCTGACGATGAGTTTGCTCGTCTTACCGACAGTTGTTGTAGCTAGTCAAGAAGCGATACGATCTGTACCAAGTTCATTATTAGAGGCTTCTTACGGATTAGGTGCTACGAAGTGGCAAACGATGTATCAAATTGTATTGCCGGTAGCTTTCCCAGGAATTATAACGGGTTGTACGTTAGCGGTATCAAGAGCAATTGGAGAAGCGGCACCGTTGTTAGTAATCGGAGCATTAGCGTTTGCAAATTATGTTCCATTTAGTATGTTTGATAGATTTACAGTTTTACCAATTCAAATTTTTAATTGGATGAGTAGACCACAAGAAGAATTTCAGTATGTAGCGGCAGCTGGGATGATTGTTTTGCTAGGTCTGTTACTCTTTATCAATATATTTGTCTTATGGTTACGGAATCGAAAATAAGTTGGAAGTGGATGAAAGGGGAATTCAAATGGTAGCAACAGTAGTAAATGTACAGGTGAAAAACGAAGAGAAAATCCAGACTGCTCCAAAAAAAGTAGTATTTGATACGAAAAACCTAAATTTATGGTATGGAGAAGACCATGCTTTAAAGGATATTAACTTAAGTATTCATGAGAATGAAGTTACAGCAATTATTGGACCAAGTGGTTGCGGTAAATCAACGTACTTAAAAACATTAAATCGTATGGTAGAGTTAGTACCGATCGTTCGAACTACAGGCGTGATTGAATATAGAGAACGTAATATATTTGATAAATCGTATCCAGTTGAAGAATTACGCACACATGTAGGAATGGTGTTCCAAAAGCCAAATCCATTTCCAAAATCTATTTATGAAAATGTAGCATATGGACCGAAAATCCACGGTGTTCGTGATAAAAAAACGTTGGACGAAATTGTTGAAAAAAGTTTACGCGGGGCAGCAATTTGGGATGAATTAAAAGATCGTTTGCATGATAACGCATACGGTTTATCTGGTGGACAGCAACAACGCTTATGTATTGCACGTTGCTTAGCGATTGAACCAGACGTTATTTTAATGGATGAACCAACATCGGCGTTAGATCCAATTTCGACGTTAAAAGTAGAAGAATTAATTCAAGAGTTAAAGAAAGACTTTAGTATTGTAATTGTAACGCATAACATGCAACAAGCAGCGCGTATTTCAGATAAAACAGCTTTCTTCTTAAGTGGGGAAGTTGTGGAGTATACAGATACAAATAAATTATTCACAACCCCTTCAGATAAGCGTACAGAAGACTATATCACAGGACGATTCGGTTGATATCGCTAGCAAGGCTAAGAGAAAATGCCCTCTTAACAGAGGGCATTTCTTATTTTTACCTCATTTTAATAGAGAATTAAAACTTCTCCTATCTTACTGCTTATGGCAAGTATAAGAGGTTAGATAGGAGATTTATATAAAATGGCACATAATATTGAGGGGGAAGAAACGATGGTAAGAGAACAGTTTCAGTGTGATTTAAAAACGTTACAGCAAAAGGTAATTGAGCTTGGTGAATTAGCAAAGGAAGCTTTATTAATTGCTATGGAAGGTCTGCATACAAGAGATGTAGAGAAAGCGTTAGAGGTCATTGATGGTGATTACCGCATGGATAATTTAGAAGAGGAAATAAACGATCTTGCTCTTATGCTTATTACGAAGCAACAGCCTGTAGCAAGTGATTTAAGAAGAATTTTTATTTCAATTAAAACAGCGACAGATTTAGAGCGTATTGCAGACCATGCTGTTAATATTGCGAAATCCACAATTCGTCTTGGAGAAAAAGAAGTAACAGTTAGTTTGCAAAATCTTGATGAAATGTTTGCGATTGCTCATAAGATGCTAAATTTAGCATTGGAAGCATACGAACAAGAAAATTTAACTTTTGCTAAACAAATTGCTGAGATGGATGATTCAGTTGATGAAATATATGGGAAGGCAATTCGTGAATTTATATCCTCGATCCCTGAACAACCAGAGGCTATTACACAAATTACACAATTATCCTTTGTTGCAAGATATATTGAGCGTGTAGCAGATCATGTTACAAATATTGCTGAGAATGTATTTTATTTAGTAAAAGGAAAGCATTATTTATTGAATGAATAGGAAGGAAAGTAGGTGATGAGAAATCACCTGCTTTTTTTAGTCAAAACATGACAAAAAAAGCTCATTGTTTCCTTTAGTTTATGATGATAAGATGTATCATAATATAATGGGGAAATTAGTATTATTGGTTTTTATTCAGTGCTTTTTTACTAAGTTAATAGTAAGCGCTTTCTTTGTTGTTTGAGGGTGATAAAAATAGCCCTTCTTATTAAAGTTTCATTTTATATGGAAGAAGATTATAAGCAGAGATTTTCCATAGCACAATGATTTGTTGAAACAATCAAGCTTATATTGCTAGTTCATGTGGGATAGAGAATATACATATGGTGTATGGATTTATTGAACATTATATAAGTGGAGGCTGAAGTATATGAAGGGGGTTATTTTAGCTGGAGGAAAAGGAAGACGCCTTAGACCATTAACATGTAATACTCCAAAGCCGATGTTGCCATTATTAGAAAAACCAGTTTTGGAATACAATATTGAATTGTTACGTCAGCATGGTATTCGTGAAATTGCAATTACAGTTCAATATATGAGTGCGGCCATTAAGCAATATTTTGGCGATGGTAGTAAATGGGGAGTTAACTTGTACTATTTTGAAGACTCCCCTCCACTTGGAACGGCAGGAAGTATTAAACAAGCGGAAAACTTTTTAGATGAAACATTTGTTGTTATAAGTGGAGATGCATTAACTGATTTTCGATTATCAGAAGGAATTGCGTTTCATGAACAAAAGAAAAGAATGGTAACTATGTTTGTAAAGGAAGTAGAAAACCCACTCTCATTCGGTTTGGTTGTAATGAACAAAGAGCAAGAGGTTACACGATATATAGAAAAACCAAGCTGGAATGAGGTAATCTCCAATATTGTGAATACAGGGATTTATATTATGGAGCCAGAAATCTTTTCTTACATACCACCCCGAGAATTTTTTGATTTCAGTCAAGATGTGTTTCCATTATTAGCAAATAAGAACGCGTTATTTGCATATTTGTCAGAAGGTTATTGGTTAGATATTGGTACATTTGATCAATATCGACAAGCACAATTTGATTTGTTAACGAAAAAATTGCAAGTACCTATTCCTTATACGGAAGTGTTACCGATGGTATGGATGGGAGAAGGTGTGACGATTGGAAAAGGGACGAAAATTCATGGCCCATCTTTTATTGGAGAAGGAGCAAAGATTGGTGCGGGGGCTGTAATTGAGCCGTACTCTATTATCGGGAAAAATAGTATTGTTTCAAGTTACTCTCATCTTCAAAAAAGTATTGTTTTTGCAAATGCTCACATTGGGGAGTATTGTGAGCTATTAGAAACGACAATAGGAGAGCATACAATGGTTGAAGATGACGTTACGTTGTTTCAAAAAAGTATTGTAGCGGATCATTGTCATATAGGGAAGAGTACGGTCATTAAGCAAAAAGGAAAATTATGGCCTTATAAGGCCATTGATAGTCATTCGATAGTAGGATCGGCTGGTGTTCAAGAAAGTGAAAAAAGCGCTGGCTGGTTACAAAAAAGCCGTATTGTAGGGAGAGGGAATGTTGAGATTACTCCGCAATTTATTGTAAAAGTGGCGATGGCGTATGGATCTCTTTTCGGAAAAGGGGAAAGCATACTAATTGGGAGTCAAGAACATATAGAAACAACTTCTTATAAAAATTTATTTTTACATGCTATTCATGGTATCGGGATTCATACGATGGAATGCAAAGAGATGAACGAGTCACTTTTTCAGTATAGCATTCATAATTTGCAATGTGCAGGTGGGGTTTTCGTTCAAGTGGAAAATGAAAAAGAAGTTGTTATAAAGCTGTATGGTAAGGATGGGATGCTGTTAACGTATAAGCAGCAAAAAGCAATAGAACAAGTATATATGTCCGAGTCGTTTTATTACGTATGTGAGAAAGAAATGGGACAAAATACGCCAGTCCACGTTTCTTTAAATGACTATATAGAAGCTGTATTAGAATGCATTGATATTGAACAAATACAAAAACAAAAGTTTCATCTTCTTATTAATAAGAGAAATGATATGTTACAACATTTACTTATGCTCTTTCTTCAAAGGCTTGGGTGCACAGTTACATGGATTTATGCGGGCGAACAAAAAGATCATGTGAAAGCTTTGATGAAATCAAGTAAAGCGAATATGGCGCTTATGTTTTCTGAGCAAGGAAATTATTTCGAGTTATATGATAATCATAGTAATATTTACCAAGGTACAGATTTTGAAGAAATAGATCTTCCTGACTTATTACTGGAATCAAAAGGGAATATTTACCCAATGTCTTTGAAATTAGGAGAATGTTACCTTCTATTTTATATACATGATGAAAAAAAGGCGTTTCAAGTAAAGTGGAAACGAGATATTTTATATCGAATTGGAAAGTTATTCGAGTTAATAGCACTGCAAGAAAAGGCGTTTCTTAGCATAGTAGAGCAATCACCGCCGCTTTATTTACTTTATGATGAAGTTGTGTGTTCATGGAACGAAAAAGGGAAAGTGATGAGGAAATTATTGGCCGATATGGAAAGAAAGGAAGAAGGTATATTTGAAGGAGTGCAGTTCAAATATACCGAAAAAGAGTGGTCTTATATCGTTTCTGATACAAAACAACCAAAATTTTTGGTGTATTCACATGCTAGAAATCCAGTGATAGCAAGGGAAAACATGAAAAATCTTATAGAAAAAATTAGACAATATCAAAAGGTGTAGAATTTTTATTTTAAAAGTGGTATTATGGTATAGTCTGATTTAAGTTATTAGTACTGGAGGGAAATAAGAATGCGTGTGAATATTACTCTAGCATGTACAGAATGCGGAGATCGTAACTATATCTCAAAGAAAAATAAACGTAACAACGCTGAGCGTATCGAGCTTAAAAAGTATTGCAAGCGTGACAAGAAGTCTACGTTACACCGTGAAACAAAGTAAGCAGTAGGAATATTTTCCTACTGTTTCTTTTTTTATTCGATTCCTATATTAAAAGTGATACACTATCATCATAGAGTAAAGTGTCACTGTAGGGGGGAAGATGTGTGAAAGAAGAGAAAATACGTTTACGTAAAAAAATAATAGAACACATGAATTCTTTATCGGAAGAACAGTATACAACTTTATCAGAGCAAATCGCAGTTTCGTTGTATGCGCAAAAAGAGTGGGTTGAAGCTGAAACAATTGGAATCACTCTTTCAATGGAAAATGAAGTGAATACATATCCTATTATCGAAAAAGCTTGGGAAGAAGGAAAGAAAGTTGTAGTTCCGAAGTGTAATAAAGGAACAAGAACAATGTCCTTCCGGCAAATTAGTAATTTTGATCAATTAGAAACAGTGTATATGCATTTGCGTGAACCGATTCCATCGCTTACTGAAGAAGTGAATGCGGATGAAATTAACCTTCAAATCGTACCAGGCGTAGCTTATACAGAGCGAGGAGAACGGATTGGATACGGCGGGGGCTATTATGATCGTTATCTCGTGCATTATAAAGGGAAAACGCTATCATTAGCTTATGATTTTCAAATGGTAAAACAAATTCCAGTGGAACCATTTGATAAAAATGTAGAAAAAATTATTACAGAAAAAGGAACAATGGTTATAAATGGGCTTGTATAGACAAATAAAAATTGACGAGACTTTTTCTTCTTGATTATAATAAAATATGTGAACGTTTTCTTATTATAATTTTTTATAGTAAGTGAGCATAGAGGGTGATGAAATGGTATCTATTTATGATATTCAGCAATTGCTAAAGAAATTTGGTACGATTATTTATACGGGTGATCGAATTGCAGATTTGCAATTAATGCAAGATGAGCTACGTGAATTAAATCAGTCACAGCTAATCGATCCACAAGACTATCAAACAGCTTTATTTTTATTGAAGCAAGAAATTCAAAAAGAGCTAAATAAGAATTAGATAAAGGTAGGTAAGCAACATGGAAGAGAAATGGTTAGTTGGTGTTGACCTTGGTGGTACAACGATTAAATTAGCATTTATTAATGTATACGGTGAAATTTTACATAAGTGGGAAATCCCTACGAATACAAATGAGCAAGGAAAACATATTACACTTGACGTAGCGAAGGCAATTGATAAAAAATTAGAAGAGTTAGGCGAATTAAAAAGCAAGTTAATTGGTATTGGTATGGGAGCTCCTGGTCCTGTGCATGTAGCATCTGGAATGATTTATGAAGCGGTTAATTTAGGGTGGAAAAACTATCCATTAAAAGATTTACTAGAAGTAGAAACAGGGTTACCTGTTGTAATTGATAACGATGCAAACTTAGCAGCGCTTGGCGAAATGTGGAAAGGTGCTGGCGAAGGAGCAAAAGATTTAATTTGTATGACGCTTGGCACTGGTGTCGGTGGTGGTGTAATCGCCAATGGTGAGATTGTACACGGTGTAAGTGGTGCTGCTGGTGAGATTGGACATATTACAGTCGTTACAGAAAATGCTTTCCCATGTAATTGCGGAAAATCTGGTTGTTTAGAAACAGTAGCTTCTGCAACGGGTATTGTGCGTGTTGCTATGCAGAAAATACAAGAGACTGATAAAGAAAGCATGTTACGTTCTATGTTAGCAGAAGAAGGACGTATTACATCAAAAGATGTTTTTGAAGCGCACGGACAAGGTGATGAACTAGCAAATGAAGTAGTAGAAAAAGTAGCTTCTTATTTAGGATTAGCTGTAGCGAATCTTTCTAGTACGTTGAACCCAGAGAAAATTGTTATTGGTGGAGGCGTGTCTAAAGCTGGAGATGCACTATTAGAACCAATTCAAAGTTATTTCGAGCAATATGCTTTCTCACGTGCTGTAAAGAGTACGAAGTTAGCCATTGCAACACTTGGTAATGATGCAGGTGTTATTGGAGGAGCTTGGCTTGTAAAAAAGCACAAATACGAAGCGAAGATGATATAAGTTGTGAAATGTGAAAAGAGGAAGGGGGAAACCCTTCCTCTTTTTGCGTAAAATCTTGATGAAGAATAACATGTAAGTGAATTAAGCTGCTGGCGGATACCCGTTATATAGAACAGTCATGATCGTAAACCATCCGAAAACGAGTACAGTCGCAATTGCAAAGCCGCCTGCGAAAAAGTTCTTTTCGCGAAGTGTTCTAAGCGTAGCAAAAACAGCTAACAGAGTGACAAGCGTAAAAATAATAACAAGGCCCATACAATATCCTCCTCTGTCTACCTATTCTTAAATATGAGTTTTTAGAATATTTACTCTTTTACATTGTACATGTTTTAAAAATGATTGTCGAGATAGCATCCTTTCTTTTCCTAAGAGAAAGAAATGTTGTATCATTAAAAGTAAGTTTAATAACTGGAGGAGATTTTCATATGAAATGGACACAAATGCCGTTAGGACCATTACAAACAAATGCTTATATTTTAACGAATGATCAAAATGAGTGTATTATCTTTGATCCTGGTCATGAAGGAGAGAAGCTCGTTACATATTTACAAGAAGAACAATTAAAACCACTGGCGGTTTTATTAACGCATGCCCACTTTGATCATATTGGTGCTGTTGATGCGGTAAGAGACGCTTTCCATATTCCTGTATACGTACATAAAGAAGAAGCAGATTGGTTAGGAGATGGAACTGTAAATGGCTCTCAAATTTTTATGATGAACCGTAGTATTACAGCTAAGCCAGCGGATCATATTATTGATGCAGAAGGTACATTAACAGTCGGTTCATTTAATTTTGAAATTTTTGAGACGCCAGGACACTCTCCAGGAAGTATTTCTTATTATAGTAAAGAGGCGAATGCAGTGTTCTCAGGAGATGTATTATTCCAAATGAGTATTGGAAGAACTGATTTACCTGGTGGAAGTTTTGCTGAATTAATTGGAAGTATTGAAGAGAAATTATTCGTATTGCCAGATGAAACAGCGGTGCTATGTGGACATGGTCCAGAAACAAGTATCGGTTTTGAAAAAGAAAATAATCCATTTTTACAATAAGGAGTCATTATGGGGATGGAGCTCATTTTAAGAGAATGGATGGGGAAAGAGAAAGATTATTCGATTTCATATAGTACGTATATGAACCTCGTATTGTATGCAGAAGGGCATGGCTATTATATGAAGGACCGTGAAAAGATTGGAAGACAAGGCGATTTTTTTACAAGTAGCAATGTATCCTCTGCTTTTGCAAAAACATTTGCTAAGTTTTTTATTCGTCTTGTTGAGAATGATGAAGTCGCTCCAAATATTTGTGAGATTGGCGGGGGAACAGGAAAGTTTGCCTATGATGTTTTACAAGAATGGAAGCAATTATCTCCGGAAACCTTTATTGATTTAAACTATTCAATGATTGAAGTGAGCCCTTTTCATAGAAAATTACAACAAGAGAATCTGTGCTCATTTTCTAATGTATCGTATTATACATCTTATAGTAAAATGGGAGAGTCATTCGAAGGAATTCTTTTTTCGAATGAGTTATTTGATGCATTTCCTGTTGAAGTAATTGAGAAGAGAAATGGAATGTTGTATGAAGTACGTATTACGTATACAGAGGAAGGGAACCTTGCTGAAGTATGTAGACCGTTAGATAAAAGAATCGGTCGCTACTTACTGAAATATAACATTCATATTGCAGAAGGGCAGCGTTTTGAGGTGCCAATTGCGATGGAAGATTATATAAAAGGAATTGCAAAATGGTTTCAAAAAGGTATATGTATTACAGTTGACTATGGATACACAAAAGCAGAATGGACGTACCCTGCGCATCGAGAAGGAAGTTTACGTGGGTATTATAAGCATAAGTTAATACGTAATCCTTTAGCGTATCCAGGGGAAATGGATCTTACTACTCATATTCATTGGGATGAGTTAAAGGAGATTTTTAACCTTCAGGGAATGAGTGCAGTATGGCATAAGAAGCAATCTGAGTTTTTGTTAGCTGCAGGAATATTAGAACAGCTTACGAGTCATCAAGATACGAATCCTTTTTCTGAAACTCAAAAACAAAATCGAGCAATTCGTTCTATGATTTTGAACGGAGGATTAGGGAATGCCTTTGATGTTGTTATACATACGAAAGACATACAGAATTTACATCTGAATCGGTATTTAACAATATAAAAAACAAGACACAGCATATTTCTGTGTCTTGTTTTTTAATACGACGTATGTAGTATTATATATTTCCTCTCATGATATATATTTATATTAAAGATATGAGATGAAAAATATAGAATACGTTCTTTTTCTCTGTTTATTAGTCCCTAACCTAATAATACGCGAACGAGTTGAATAATTGTTTCGTTTTCTACTTTGTAGTAAATTTCTAATCCTTTTCTTTCACTAGAAACGATTTTAGCACTTTTTAATTTTGCTAAATGCTGTGAAATTGTAGACTGTGGCATGTTTAAGCCAGTGTACATTGTAGAAACGTTGCTTGGACCACGCTCGATTAATCCTTTTACGATACATAAACGAACTGGGTGAGCAAGTACTTTCAATAATTCTGCATTGCTTTCATAAAGTTCTATTTCTTTTTGAAAGGTTTCTAACATGTTCTTTTCCACCTCCGTGTGAGCTGTTATACCATACTATACATACCAAAAAATTAAAGAAAAGAAAACAGTTGTTGCAGAAAAAATTTCCTAAAGTAAAGAAATTGTAAGAAAAGAGACCCTGATGTAAATAAAATAGATAAATTAGCACAGTTTTGTAAAATGACGCTTTTGGGCGAAAATTTTGATGCGTTTTAAAAATTGAAAGATATAGATATATTTGTAACACAATTTTATCATGATTTTCTTATTCTTTCAAATGAATATACAAAATTTTTAAAATAATATGACAAAGGAATTATAATGCTATATATAGAATATAAAACAGGTTAAAAGAAGCCCGATGTAATCAGCTTTTTTATGAGGATAATGAGACACTTGAGTGTAGCTGATTAATCTTAGAATGATCAAGTCATTCGTCATTTATGCTAGAGCTCATCTTTTAGCAACTTTAAAAATCTGTGATTCCATATATTCTCATAAAAGTCAATTGTCTCTTTTGCGGACATAAATGGATTGTTTAATGTAGAAGTTATTTTAGGTGCCATAAAGTTTTCGTACCCTAGTCCGTGAGCAAATTTAATCGTAGCATCCATACAGTACTCTGTTTGGGCGCCACAAAATTCAATACGATGTACAGATAATTGATCTAAAATTTCTTTTAAGTTTGTTTTATAAAATGAATTTGCATGTGTTTTTCTCACAAAGAAATCTTGGTCTTGAACATCTAGATCAGTATGAATAGCCCAAAGTTCTTTTTCGGGTACTAAATCATCATCACAATGTTGAACAAAAATGATTGGTTTATTTGATTTTCTGTATGAAGAAATTCTTTTATTTACTTTTGTAAGCAAGTTTTGTAAATCAAATAAATGCTCTCCGCTATAACATACCCCATTTTGTAAATCGATAACGATTAAAATATCAGAACAAGTATCCATTATTTTTACCCCCTTTTATTTCTTAATATATCGATAAAACCATTATTTGTAAATAAGTGATGTGCTTTTATCCCACTATTTGTGGGAGGCGGGCTGCCCGTAAACGCCCGATTGGTGAAGGCTAATAATGAGTGGGAATGAACAAAACCCCCAATGATTAAATTTTTGTACAGAGATAATAAAGTAGTTTCATTTACAATAAAATTCTTTAAAAAACAATAAAGTTGTTTTATTATAATTGGGGTAGAGTCAAGAAAATACACATTTACAACGATAAGTATTTTGATACAAGTCTTATGAGACATTATGAGGTCTAATTGAAAGGTGATTGGATTATGTACCGATAGGTTTTACTCTATTGAGATTGTGAAGTTTCCTACTTAAACTAACGGGGCAGGTTAGTTAGATAAAGGGATATTTGGATTAAGATAGATGTAAGTAGAAAAACTACTAAAGTAATAAAATTTGCTTCAGTAAAATAAGGTATATTATATTTGTTGAATAGATTCTCTGTAAAGACAAGAAAAGTAGGTGAACAAAGTGGGCAAATATCAATTAGATTACAAAAGTCAGGTAGCTGTGGCAAAGTTTCATGAAAAACAGACGCCTGCCAAATTTGATAAAAAGCAGCAACTTGAAAAATTGCGTGCGGAGTATTTGAAAAAGAAGCAAAAACAAACAGATAAATAATATGTTTTGTTTGTCTGATTGTTTTGTATTCGGTGTAAACAAAAGGAAATAGGTAAGTTATTCATCGTTCAAATATATACAGGCTATTTTTTCAAACATCTTTCTTAATGAACTAACGCATGCGTTAGTTCATTAAGAATAAATAAAAAAGTCGATTCCTTGAGAGGGGAATCGGCTTTTTTTAATAAGTGATATTTCCTTAGCGTTGTAAATCCGCATTTTCCTGACGCTACCCCTCATTAGACTAACGAGGAGGATGGTTGAAGAAGACAAAAAAATTTGAGTACAAAAAGAAAAAACACTAAAAAGAAGATATGAAAACTTAATCTCATATCTTCTTTTCTCTCTACGCATTTACAGGTTCTTCTACATAAGAGAGGGCATTTTCAAAATCGGATATTAAATCGTTAACATTTTCAAGACCGACTGATAAGCGAAGTAATGAATTAGAGATACCTCTTTCATCACGAGCTTTTTGCGACAGTGCGGCGTGGGACATTTTAGCTGGGTAGGAAAGAATCGATTCGACAGCTCCTAAACTCACTGCAAAAACAGGTAATTTTACTTTTGATAAAAATTGGCGGAGTGCATCTTCTGACTGCAAAGTAAACGATAAGACCGCTCCAGCTGACGTTGCTTGAGATTGTTGAATATTAAATCCAAGATGTGTTTGTAATCCCGGATAATAGACATTTTGTACTTTAGCATGCTCTTGTAAATAGTGTGCAATTTTATTGGCATTTGCAGCTGAGTGCTCAAGACGTACATGTAATGTTTTTAGACCGCGAAGTACGAGAGAACAATCTTGAGGTCCTAAAATAGCGCCAAATGCATTTTGTAAAAATCCAAGCTTTTGAGCGAGTTCGGCATCTTTTACGACCGCTAATCCGGCAGTAACATCACTGTGACCAGCAATAAATTTTGTAGCACTATGAAGAACGACATCGGCGCCAAGATCAAGTGGCTTCTGGAATAATGGTGTCAAAAAAGTATTATCAACAAATGTAAGAGCACCAATAGATTTTGCGAGTTTAGAAACCTCGCGAATATCTGTTACTTTTAAAAGTGGGTTAGATGGTGTTTCTACATAAAAGAGTTTCGTATTCGATTTAATATTTTGCTTTATTTCTTCTAAATTGGTCATATCAACAAATGTATGTGAAACACCGTAACGGGAGAGTACTTCAGTTATAATTCGATAAGTGCCTCCGTATACGTCTTCTGAAATGAGAACGTGATCGCCTTGTGAAAGAAGGAGAAAAGCAGTAGAAATCGCTGCAATGCCTGAGGCAAAGGCGAATCCTTTTGTTCCGCCTTCTAATAAAGCAATGATATCTTCCAGAGCTTCACGAGTTGGATTTCCAGATCGGCTATAGTCGTATTTGCCAAAAGTATCTACATCAAACTGGTGAAATGTTGATGTGTTATAAATGGGAACGTTAACAGCTCCTGTTTGTGCATCGTGTTTATATTGGTTGTGTAGTAAGAGTGTATCTATAGAATAACTCATATTCTCACACCTTCTTTTACAAGTTTAATGGCTTGATTTAAGTCTTGAATTAAATCATTACTGTTTTCAATGCCGACGGAGAATCGAAGAAGACGATTACATACACCGTTCGCCGTTCTGATTTCTTCTGGAATATCAGCATGTGTTTGCGTTGCTGGATAAGTCATTAAACTTTCTACACCACCAAGACTTTCGGCAAATGTGATTAAGGATAAAGATTGTAAGAATGGATTAATCCAAGCTTCATCTTTAAGTCGGAATGAAATCATACCGCCTCTCCCTGGATAAAAGACATCTGTCACACCATCCTCATCATTTAAATAAGCAACAACTGCTTTCGCATTTTCTTCATGTTGTTTCATGCGAAGCGCTAAAGTTTTCATACCACGAATTAATAGCCATGAGTCAAATGGGCTTAAGACAGCACCGGAGGCATTATGATAATGAGCGATTTCCTTACAAAGTTCCTTTCCTTTTGCAACGACAAGTCCGCTTAATACATCATTATGCCCACCTAAATATTTCGTTGCACTATGAAGTACGATGTCAGCACCTTCTGTTAATGGCTGCTGTATATAAGGCGTGTAGAATGTATTGTCTACGATAAGAAGTAGTCTGTGTCTTTTCGCTACAGTTGCGACAGCGGCAATATCAGTAACTTGCATTAATGGATTAGTCGGAGTTTCTATGAAAATAGCCTTCGTTTCAGTTGTGATAGCTTGCTCAATTTGTTTAATAGATTGTGTATTTACGTATCTACATCGAACATTCCACTTTTTTTCGTGTTCGGAAAATAAGCGATACGTTCCCCCGTATAAATCTTCGGATACAATAAGTTCATCTCCAGAACGGAATAATGAAAGGACGAGGAGAACAGCTGCCATACCTGAACTACAGGCATAACCTTGTTGGCCATATTCTAAGTCTGCGATTGCCTGTTCTAAAAGACCACGAGTTGGATTTCCAGTTCGTGAATAGTCAAAGCCGGTAGATTTACCAAGTCCTTCGTGACGATAAGCGGTTGAGAAATAAACGGGTGGATTAACAGTTCCTGTTGTAGTTTCGCTACGATTTCCGATTTGTGCTAGTTTTGTTTCGATAGTTGACATGTAAAAATTCCTCCTTTTTAAATTGAACCAGTAGTTGAATATAAAATAAAAAAAGCCTTCTAAGAAGAAGGCTTTCGGATTGAATAGAGTCTTCTTCTCATCTGTCAAATCTTTCACAATTTGCTGGAATTAGCACCTTATTAACAAATGTTAATGGTTGCTGAGGCGTCATAGGGCCAGTCCCTCTACCTCTCTAGATAAGAATGTTCGTATGAAATTTTTATTATGTTTTTAACTTTACAACAAAAGTTAATTGAATTGCAACTTTATTTTAAATAATTTTTATTTTTCCGCAAGTGTCATTGACTTTTATATTTGTGCATGCTAAATTTATAAAAAATTAACAAACATTGTTAAAAGGGGAACGCATTTCCTTTTAGCTACATAAATAAAATAATAAAGACAACTCTTATTGAGAGCGGTGGAGGGAAAGGCCCTGTGAAACCCGGCAACCTTCAAACGAAATGTTTGAAACGGTGCTAATACCTGCAAAACGCATGTTTTGCATAATAAGAGGCGGAACAATTATGTCCCCCTCTTCAAAGTGAAGAGGGGGTTTTTATATTGATAGAAATGAGGGAGATTCGTGAAATTACTAGATTTATTATCAAAAGGAATTGTAATAGGTGATGGTGCGGTTGGAACGTTATTACATTCACATGGTTTGCAAAGTAGTTTTGAAGAATTGAATGTATCTGATCCAGACCTAATTATATCGATTCATAAACAATATGTAGCTGCTGGTGCAGATGTGATTCAAACAAATACGTATGGAGCAAATGAGGCGAAATTACGTATGTATGGCTTAGAAAATCAAGTTGTTCGAATTAATAAAGCGGCAGTGAAGCTTGCAAAAGCATCTGTTACAAACAGAAATGCAATTTTAGGAACAATCGGTGGTATGAAACATATCGGAGCTGTCACAACGACTGATATGGAGCGAGAATTTATGCTACTTGAACAGGCAGGTGCTTTACTAGAAGAACAGGTTGATGGATTACTATTAGAAACTTTTTACGATGAATTTGAATTACTTCATGCCGTTAAAGTATTGCGTAAGCAAACGAATATTCCGATTGTTGCTCAAGTAGCGTTACATGAAGCAGGTACGACTCAAAATGGAAATGATGTCAATGAAATATTAAAGCAGCTTATAGATTACGGTGCAAATGTTGTTGGATTGAACTGTCAACTAGGACCACTTCATATGACAGAAGCTTTCAAAATGATATCGATTCCGCAGAATGGCTATTTATCAGCATACCCAAATGCAGGTCTCCCAAATTATGTGGAGGGACGTTACGTATATGAGGGAAGCCCAGCTTATTTCGAAGCGATGACACCGAAATTTATTGAGCAAGGTATTCGGTTATTGGGTGGTTGTTGTGGTACGACTCCAGAACATATTCAAAGTATGAAGCGCGCTGTTGCGAATGTTACACCTGTAATAGAAAAAGACACAATTCAAAGACCGAAAGTAGTTCATACACACGAGAAGCGTTCGAAGGCACAGGTTACTCTTGCGGAAAAGGCAAAAAAACAAACGACAGTTGTAGTGGAATTAGATCCGCCGAAAACGTTAGATACACAGCGGTTTTTTGAAGGAGCAAGAGCGTTAAAAAGAGCGGGAGCAGACGCTATTACTCTAGCAGATAATTCATTAGCATCGCCTCGTGTTTCGAATATGGCAATGGGCGCACTATTAACGAAGCACGATATTCCAGTATTGACACATTTAACGTGTAGAGACCATAACGTCATTGGACTACAATCTCATTTACTAGGTTTATCAGCGTTAGGTATGGAGGAAGTATTAGCTTTAACTGGTGATCCAGCGCGCGTTGGTGATTTTCCGGGAGCAACTTCTGTATATGATCTGTCCTCTATAGAGTTAATTAAAATGATTAAAGAAATGAACGATGGACGTTCCATTTTAGGGAAATCCATTGGACCGGCAACAAGGTTTTCAGTCGGAGGTGCTTTTAATCCTCACGTAAGGCATTTAAAAGCAGCGGTAAAGCGAATGGAACGAAAAATAGATGCTGGGGCTGAATATTTCTTAACACAGCCGATATATGATGTTGCTTTAATAGAAGAAGTATATGAAGCAACAAAACATTTGGAACAACCTATTTTTATTGGAATTATGCCATTAGTAAGTAAGCGGAATGCAGACTTTCTCCATTTTGAGGTGCCGGGTATTACTCTTCCTGAAGAAATAAGAGAGAGAATGGATGGACACGAAACGAAAGAGGCAGCTATCGAGGAAGGGATTCGTATTTCACAAGAGTTGATCGATGCAGCGATGAAATATTTTAACGGTATCTATTTAATTACACCATTTCTAAAATATGAAATTACAGAACATCTTGTTAAATATGTGAGAGAAAAGCAAGAAGTGAAAGAAGGTATTAATTGATGAAGTGTATAGAAGAAAAATTACAAAATAACATTTTAATATTAGACGGTGCAATGGGGACAATGATACAACAAGAGGACTTAACTGCGGAAGATTTCGGAGGAGAAGAGTACGAGGGCTGTAATGAATATTTAGTAGAAACAAGGCCGGATGTTATTTTAAAGATTCATAAAGCTTATATTGAAGCTGGAGCTGACATTATTGAAACAAATACATTTGGGGCGACAAATATCGTATTAAGTGATTATGAGCTGTCTCATTTAGATGAAGAACTAAATGAAAAGGCAGCACGATTAGCGAAACAAGCTGTTAAAGAAAGCGGGAATGAAGTATATGTTGCAGGTGCGATGGGACCGACAACGAAAGCAATTAGTGTTACAGGAGGAGTTACATTTGAAGAACTAATAGAAGCTTATACTAGGCAGGCGAGGGGATTATTAAATGGCGAAGTTGATGTGTTACTCGTTGAGACGAGTCAAGATATGCGTAATGTGAAAGCAGCTTATATTGGAATTCAAGCTGCTTTTGAAGAACTAAATAAAATTGTTCCTATTATGATCTCTGGGACGATTGAGCCGATGGGGACGACTCTGGCTGGGCAAACAATTGAGGCTTTTTACTTATCCGTAGAACATATGAAGCCATTATCTGTTGGATTAAACTGTGCGACTGGTCCGGAGTTTATGAGAGACCATATTCGTTCTTTATCTGATTTATCGGAGTGTTACATTTCTTGTTATCCAAATGCAGGTCTTCCTGATGAAGATGGACATTATCATGAATCTCCATCTTCTCTCGCTGAAAAAGTGAAGCGATTTGCTGAAGAAGGATGGATTAATATTATTGGTGGTTGTTGCGGCACAACACCAGAACATATAAGAGCAATGAAAGAAGCGCTAGCATCTCTTACACCGCGTGAGCAAAATGAACGAGCCGGACATGGAATTAGTGGATTAGAGGCGCTGCAATATGATGAGTCTATGAGACCGTTATTTGTGGGTGAAAGAACGAATGTTATAGGGTCACGTAAATTTAAACGATTAGTGGCAGAAGGTAAATTTGAAGAGGCTGCTGAAGTGGCAAGAGCACAAGTGAAGAAAAATGCTCATATTATTGATATTTGTATGGCAGACCCTGACCGTGATGAAATAGAAGATATGGAAAAATTCTTATCAGAAGTTACAAAAGTGTTAAAAGTACCGATTATGATTGATTCAACAGATGAAAATGTAATGGCGAGAGCACTTACTTATATTCAAGGGAAAGCTGTTATTAACTCTATTAACTTAGAAGATGGAGAAGAGCGTTTTGAAAAGGTAACGCCACTGCTTCGCAAGTATGGTGCCGCAATTGTAGTTGGGACAATTGACGAAGATGGTATGGCAGTAAGTGCTGAAAGAAAACTAGAAATTGCGAAAAGAAGTTATGAATTATTGACGACGAAATATGGTATACGCCCGTCAGATATTATTTTTGATGCACTTGTATTTCCAGTGGGGACAGGTGATGAAGAATACATCGGTTCAGCGGCAGCGACGATAGAAGGAATTCGACTTATTAAAGAAGCGTTACCAGAATGTTTAACGATTTTAGGTGTGAGTAATATATCATTTGGTTTACCACCAGCTGGACGTGAAGTGTTAAATTCTGTCTTTTTATATCATGCAACGAAAGCAGGATTAGATTATGCGATTGTTAATACTGAGAAATTAGAGCGCTATGCGTCAATTCCAGAGGAAGAAAAACGTCTTGCAGATGCATTATTATTTGAAACGACGAAAGAGACGTTAGAAGAATTTACGAATTTTTATCGTGTTGCTAAAAAGAAAGAGGTTGTTGTTCAAGAAACATTAACGCTTGATGAGCGACTAGCCAACTATATTGTAGAAGGTACAAAGCAAGGATTACATGAAGATTTAAGTCTCGCGCTGACAGAGGGAAGAAAACCTTTGGATATTATTAATGGTCCACTTATGGCAGGAATGGATGAGGTGGGACGATTATTTAATAATAATGAACTTATAGTTGCTGAAGTATTGCAAAGTGCTGAAAGTATGAAAGCTGCTGTAAGTTATTTGGAGCCGCATATGGAATCTAGCGATAGTGCGAAAAAAGGAAAAGTATTATTAGCGACCGTTAAAGGGGACGTACATGATATTGGGAAAAATCTTGTTGAAATTATTTTATCAAATAACGGATATGAGATTATTAATTTAGGAATTAATGTTCGTTCGGATCGAATCGTTCAAGAAGTGCAAGAAAAAAAACCTGATATTATAGGTCTTTCTGGCTTGCTAGTAAAATCAGCACAACAAATGGTAACAACTGCTGAGGATTTAAAAGCGGCGAATATTGATATTCCAATTGTTGTTGGTGGTGCAGCGTTAACGAGAAAGTTTACAGATAATCGTATTTCTCCATCGTATAAAGGGCTCGTATGTTATGCGAGCGATGCGATGACAGGTCTTGATATTATTAATAAGCTTCAAAAAGAAGAAGAGCGTGAGAAGATGAAACAGGATAAAAAAGAACGTCATCTTCATATCGTAAAAAAAGAAGAGAAGAAAGTGGAAATTCCAGCAGTAATTGAGCCATTACCAAAATCAGAGGTTATGGTGCCTGATTCAACAAAACGAATTGTATTACGAGATGTTCCTGTCTCACATCTTGCCCCATTTTTAAATAGACAAATGTTACTTGGACATCACCTTGGATTAAAAGGAAATGTGAAGAAGCTTTTGAAAGAGGGGGATAAAAGAGCGCACGAATTAAATGATTTAATAGACGAATTATTGGTGGAAGGACAATCTTGGTTAAAACCGAAAGCAGTGTATCAATTTTTCCCAGCGCAAAGCGATGGACAAAACATCGTAATATATGATCCGGAAGATCATACGCGCGTAATAGAGCGTTTCACATTTCCTAGACAAGGAAAAGCACCATACCGTACTTTAGGTGATTATTTGCGCCCTATTGGAGATGAGATGGACTATGTCGCTTTCTTATCTGTTACTGTTGGGGAAGGAGTTCGGGATATTGCTGAGGAGTGGAAGGCGAAGGGAGATTATTTACGCAGTCATGCAATTCAATCGTTAGCGCTTGAATTAGCAGAGGGGCTTGCTGAAAAAACACATATGCTCATTCGTGACCGCTGGGGCATTCCAGATTCACCTGAACTGACGATGGAAGAGCGTTTCCGTACGAAATATAGAGGAATACGTGTGTCATTTGGTTATCCAGCATGCCCAGAACTTGCGGATCAAGAAAAATTGTTCCGTCTAATTCATCCAGAGGAAATAGGTATTTCATTAACGGAAGGATTCATGATGGAACCAGAAGCATCAGTAACGGCTATGGTATTTTCTCACCCTGAGGCAAGGTATTTTAGTGTACTATAGTGTAGAAGGGGGAGACGTATGAAGAAAATAGTCTTTACAGGTGGCGGTTCGGCAGGGCATGTAACACCTAATTTAGCCATCATTCCATATTTACAAGAACAGCATTGGGATATCTCTTATATTGGTTCTCATCAAGGGATTGAGAAAGCGATTATAGAAAAAGAGGGCATTCCGTACTATAGTATTGCGAGTGGAAAGCTACGTCGTTATTTTGATTTGAAAAATATAAAAGATCCTTTTTTTGTAATGAAGGGGGTTATGGATGCGTATGTAAGAATTCGAAAACTAAAACCGGATGTAATTTTTTCAAAAGGTGGTTTCGTATCTGTACCAGTCGTAATTGGAGGATGGTTAAATAGAGTGCCAGTTTTATTGCATGAATCCGATATGACACCAGGACTAGCAAACAAAATTGCGCTCCGTTTTGCTTCGAAAATATTTGTTACATTTGAGGAAGCAGCGAAACATTTACCGAAAGAAAAAGTAATATATACGGGAGCTCCTGTACGTGAAGAAGTGCTAAAGGGAAATCGTGAAAAAGGTTTAGCGTTTTTAAGTTTTTCACGTAAAAAGCCGGTTATTACAATTATGGGTGGAAGTTTGGGTGCGAAGAAAATCAATGAAACAGTTCGAGAAGCGTTACCAAAACTTCTTAAAAAGTATCAAATTGTTCATCTTTGCGGAAAAGGTAATCTTGATGAAAGCTTACAAAATAAAGAAGGATATAAACAATTTGAATATATCCATGAGGAGTTACCAGACATATTAGCGGCAACAGATTTTGTTATTTCACGTGCGGGATCCAATGCAATCTTTGAGTTTTTAACATTAGAAAAGCCAATGGTTTTAATTCCCTTATCAAAATTTGCTAGTCGTGGAGATCAAATTTTAAATGCAGAATCCTTCGAAAAACAAGGTTATGCCTCAGTATTGTACGAAGAAGATGTTACTATGAATTCTCTTATAAAGCATGTCGAAGAGTTAGATCAAAATAATGAGGTGTATAAAAGGGCATTAAAGAAATACAATGGAGAAGAAGCGATTAAAACTATTATTAAACATATTTCAGAGGCATGATTATACAATCATGTCTTTTTTAATAGGATGAAAGATTCCAAGAATTGATATTTTTATGTTACAATAACAAATGGTTAGTAGGGAAATTCCAATTGATTAAGCGTGAAAATACGAATGGATTAGGAGTGACTGTGTTGGAGCTAAGTCTCTATGAAAATACTGCACTTATTATATGCTTTGTGTTGTACGTTGGTAGTGTGATTGTTTATATTTCAAGGAAATTTTCGCAAGAACGAGAGCTTGAAAAATCAGAAATAACAGCAGAACTAGAAATGTTAGCTGATGAAAGTTATAAAAAACAAAAAACAAAAGAAGACCATGAAGCAACCCATCATTTAAACGCAAATAAGTTCTAAAGATGGGGATTTTTTTTGATGTCGTTCTTTATTATATCTATAGCAAGTAACGCTAAAAGGAGTTTCCCCATACAGATTTAAAGGATGAACATAAATGAAATTTTATATAGCATCGGGATTTCAAAATAAACACATTGTTCGTTTTGTATCAGGCCAGTTAAAAGAAGCAGGATGGCACCATACATATGATTGGACAAAAAACGAAAGAGCAGTTAACCAAGAACAATTAAGAGAAATTGGTGAGGCGGAAAAGAATGCTATAAAGGAAGCCGATGTCTTTTTATTTATATTAGATGGTGGAAATGGAAGTCATACAGAGTTTGGAATGGCCATTGCACTAGAGAAAAAAATATATATGTATCATGAAGGAAATTCGCTGCAAACAACATTTTACCATTTGCCAGAAGTACATATTTTTGAAGGGGATGCAAAAGAGTTTGTAGCTCACGTTATGAATAATGTGGATGTTTAAAAGGTTATAAAGATAATCTTTTGGGTACAGTGATGATAAGGAAAGTATATAAAGGAGCTATATAATATGAAATTAGAAAATGGTTGGGAAACAAGTTTTTTAGAAGTGGTACAAAAGAGTGAATTTAAGAGAGATGCGCTTCTTAGTCAATTGCTTTTTGCAGATAGTGAAGAAGTAGAAGAGCTTACTGATGATTACGGATATGAAGAGATTATTGAACGCGAACATGATGATGAATTAGCAGAAATTTTAGGCGAAGAACTATTCAGTGAGATGGAGCGATACGTATTCTTATCTTCACAACCAGAAGAGAAACTGATTTCATTCGTAAATGGATTAGGTTTTCATGTGTTAGATTGGATCGTGCTTCTTGAAACAGAATTTGGTGTTGATAGTGCAAACTTTACATCAGATGCTGTGAAGATGTTAGAAAAGCGTTTCAGACAGTTTCCATACATAGAGGATAAGACGATTTTTGATATGACGTTTGGAGAAGCGATGGATGTATTAGAATCCATTACAGGATTACAACTGAAGGAAAAGATGAACGTATAATGAAAAAAGAACGTGAGGATATCACGTTCTTTTTTTTACATAATAATAATTTTATCATCTAGTTTTGTCTGCCCAGTAAGAAGTGCGTTTAAATATTCCACTTTTCTTATACAAGCTTGTATATGTCTTTCAACCTCTTGTAACTCTGCTTGATGATGTGTTTCAATTGGATGAATTTGTACGTTAAATTTTTCAAATTGACTACTATATGTTATTTCTGCATAGCCGCTCATAATATCCGTTTCGTTATGAAATAAAAATTGTTTCGTTTTGTCACAGAATGATACATCCTGAAAGCCATATACTTTTAATGCGTCAATTACTTTTTTTATTATTTTTGTATTCATTTTTTAACCCTCTTTACGAAGTTCTACTTTTATATTATAACATAAAAAATTACATAGAAAGCGCTTCCAAGTGTATTTTATTATAAACTTTACGTTTCAATCATAAAAATGAAACAAAGAAAAAATAATTGTAAAGAAGGAAGGACTCTTTTATTGTTTCGTCATATATATAGAGAAATAGTGCAATGAAAGGAAATTTTCCGAGGTGGAGATTGTATTTCCAATTTGAGCGCAGTAAAAGAGGTGAGAATCTTGAACTTTGATATTGTAGGGCAAAAAGCATATATAAAAGATGGACCGCATCGGAACCGAATTGGAATTGTAAAGAAAAACGAAGAACAATTAAAACCACACTTCGCTATTATAATTGGAGAACAAAGTATTGATGTCGAGCTAAAGGATATCGTGTTAGTTGGAGTGGACGTAGGACAATTTCATAAATGGTGCGAGCAGAATGGTTATTTGTGAAAAGGACGGGCTGTGAGATAATGAAATATATTTGAGAAAAGAGAATATGTTATTGTATTCTCTTTTTCTATGTGTAAGGAGACGGAAATGAAGTATAAAGAACGAGATTTTACATTGGAATTGAAAGAGAAAATTCAATGTATGGAAAAGGAGATAGAGCGAATATCACTTAAACTTTTTAGTGAGTATGCCCATTTATATATTGAGAAAAGTATGGAATTAGACATTGGATTCGAAAGAGAAAAAAAAGATCCCTTTGAAACGGGGTATTATTCATCAGTTTCTATGGCGATAGTAGATGAAGAAGGTGAGATGATTGACTTTTATATCATTCCAATTTGGAAATGCGAAAATATCTTTTTAGGAATGCTAACTCAATCAAGAATTTGGGGGAGTAAGAAAGTAGGAGAACTTGTTGATTATTCTTATTATGAGATTGAGGAGGAGTTAAAAGAGCAACTAGAAGAATGCTTGGAGTGATACTTTTCAAGATGGGATGTAAAAAAAGACGCTAACAGTTTTATGTTAGCGTCTTTTTCTTATTATGAAGCAATTTCACCAGTTTTTGTATCATCTTGATTGTACGTATCTTGATCTAATTCACCAAGCCATTTACTAGAAATAAGACCTGCTGTCATAGAACCACTTACGTTAAGGGCTGTACGGCCCATATCGATTAATGGTTCAACCGAGATAACAAGAGCGACAATGCCAATTGGTAAGTTCATTGTAGATAGTACGATTAACGCTGCGAATGTTGCACCGCCACCAACACCGGCAACACCGAATGAGCTAATAGCAACGACAGCGATTAAAGTTAAAATAAATTGTGGTTGTAACGGATCAATTCCTACAGTTGGAGCGACCATCATTGCAAGCATTGCTGGATAAATACCTGCGCAACCGTTTTGACCGATAGATACCCCGAATGAAGCTGCGAAGTTTGCAATCCCTTCGGAAATACCAAGCTTTTCTTTTTGCGCTTCAATATTTAATGGCATTGCACCAGCACTAGAGCGAGATGTGAATGCAAATGTTAATACAGGGAATACCTTTTTCAAATATTGAATTGGATTTAAACCAGATAGAGCAATTAATAATAAGTGAATAACGAACATTACGATAAGTGCTACGTAAGACGCTAACACGAAGTTACCAAGTTTTAAAATAGCATTTATATCGCTACCAGCAACTGTTTTTGCCATAAGAGCTAATACGCCGTATGGAGTAAGGCGTAAAATTAATGTTACCATACGCATTACGATTGCATATACAGCATCAAGCATCTTCTTAAATAACTCTGCTTGTTCTGGATATTTTCGTTTTACACCTATAAAGGCAATGCCGATAAAGGCTGCAAATATTACGACAGAAATTGTTGATGTTGGACGAGCACCTGTTAAATCAAGAAATGGATTTGTAGGTAATAGCTCTAATAATTTGTCTGGAATTGTTGTCTTTTCAATAGAAGTAAATCTTTCTTCAACTAGTTTCAGACGAGCAGATTCTGCATCACCTTGTTGTAGGCCTGTTGCTGATACATCAAATCCTGCACTTGCAGCGATTCCGACAGCTGCAGCAATTCCTGTAGTAAGAATTAAAATTCCGATAATAAGGCCACTGATTTTACCAAGATTTTTCGTTAATTGTAATTTTGTAAAGGCTGAAATAATAGATACTAAAATAAGTGGCATAACGATCATTTGAAGCAATTTCACATAACCGTTACCGATTAAGCCAAACCAAGTATTTGATTCAATAATTACTTTAGAAGTAGGCTCATAAATAAATTGTAATATAAGACCAAATAAAATTCCGACTCCTAAAGCAGTAAATACACGTTTATTAAAAGATACATGCTTACGTTGCATATAATATAATACGCCGACTAAAATGAGCATGACTGCAACGTTAATTCCGACAAGCAGTGTATTCATGTTGATTCCCCCTAATTCCAATCTGTTATATAGAATATAAGGTAATAAAACCTATAAGTCAACTAGGAAATTCCGCGATTAAAAAAAAGATGGCAAATTGCCATCTTTTAATGTCCAGCCCCAGGGACAAGTAAAAACGTCGTGTAGTATGTAAATCCTATGAAGAAAACAGTTAAGTAGGCCCCAAATACGTATATATACATACGCTCTGTTAATTTTAAATAACTTAAAAGTACGAAGAAACCTGTTTGTCCTAAAAATAGTAGTGCAGCCTGTTGCATATCCCCTACGTAAAACATAACCGAGAAAATTCCAGTCCAAAAGCCGAGAACGCGAAACATGCGCTCCATGCCATCTCCCTCCTTTTCTAGAAAAAGTAAACCTCTCCTCATTATAGTTTATTTTTCTTACTATTGTAAATATTCGTTCATATAAAAAGAAGCCAATTATAATTGGCTTCTTTTTATATGAGAAATTAAATTGTTAATTTATAATTACAAGATTTACATCCATCTAGTAGACTATCATTTCGTGTTAATTCCATGTTAGGGAATAGGATTTCAAAAATCCCTTTCATCATATCCCCATGCATATTACAAATTTCAGTTGGGTGATGAACAGCAACTTCTTTAAATGGACAATTGTGTACATCATAGAAAATTTTTGTTCCATCTGCACTTAATTCAAATGCAGGTGATAAACCAGCTGTTGAGAAAGCTTCTTTTGCAATTTGAACTTTTTGTTCTACTGTTAAGTCTTCTTCACTCACATTTAAGCGGTGCATATGTTGTTGCATTAATTCTGCTCCGAATTGTTTTCCTGTTTCGTATAGCGCTTTTTCACCAGCAGCTCCAAGGCTAAGGAGAGAATTGAACGCTATTTTTGCTAATAATTGATAATCACGGAATGGAAATTGCAATTGGATAACATCATCAGATAATACATATAATCTGCTTGGTCTTCCACCCTTTCCAGTTTTCTTTGTTTCAGATTTAAGCATATGAACATCTTCTAATTTAGATAAATGTAAGCGTGCTACGTTTGGATGAATGTCAAACTCATCTGCAATTTCTTGTACAGTTACGTAACTATGTTTTTGAGAAATATATTTATAAATGTAATAACGAGTTGGGTCAGATAATACACCTGTAATTTTTAAAGCTTGTTCCATGAGGATCTCCACCTTTATCACTTTATCCAAGATAATAACATTATAATACAGATAAACTTCCATATAGGTAATTTCAGACAATAATTCGGAAATTGTTCATAATTTCACAAACATAATTTTCCTTTTTATTCTGATGAAAATACAAAAGTCCCAATTTTTATTGTGCATTTTTTCATGCTATATACATAGTGAGGAGGGAAAATGATGAATGGAATTGAAATTTTTGCGAATACAATTTTGAAAGAAGCGTGTAGGGTACAAGCATCGGACTTACATATTGTGCCCCGGCAGAAGGATGTAGCGGTTCAGCTACGTATAGGAAAAGATTTAATTACGAAACAATGTATTGAAAAGGAGTTTGGAGAAAAACTTGTTTCGCACTTTAAATTTTTGGCATCCATGGATATAGGAGAGAGGCGGAAGCCACAAAATGGTTCATTGTATTTACAAATTGATGGACAAGAAGTGTATTTACGTCTTTCAACACTTCCGACTGTATATCGAGAAAGTCTCGTGATTCGCCTTCATTTACAAGCATCTGTGCAGCCGTTATCTCATCTTTCGTTATTTCCAAGTACGGCGGAAAAACTCCTCTCTTTTTTACGTTATTCACATGGTCTACTCGTATTTACTGGACCGACTGGTTCTGGGAAGACAACGACAATGTATGCATTATTAGAGGTAATTAGAAAAAGGAAAACACGTCGAATTGTAACACTTGAAGACCCAGTTGAAAAAAGAAAAGACGATTTATTACAAATTCAAATAAACGAAAAAGCAGGTATCACATATGAGGCTGGACTAAAGGCTATTTTACGCCATGATCCAGATATTATATTAGTTGGTGAAATCCGAGATGAACAAACAGCAAAAATAGCTGTAAGAGCAAGTTTAACTGGACATTTAGTAATGACGACCCTGCATACGAATGATGCGAAAGGAGCGATACTCAGATTTATGGATTATGGCATAACGAGGCAAGAAATTGAACAATCTTTATTGGCTGTAGCTGCACAGCGACTTGTTGAATTAAAGTGTCCATTTTGCAGAGGAAAGTGCTCAATTTTATGTAAATCAATGCGGCAAGTAAGACAAGCAAGCGTTTACGAGTTGTTAGATGGATATGATTTGCAACAAGCGATTAAAGAAGCGAACGGAGAATGTGTTACGTACAAACATGAAACATTAGAATCTTCGATACGAAAAGGGTATGCTTTAGGATTTTTAGAAGAAGATGTTTATGTTTAAGAAAACATGGAGTTTAAGTGAGCAATTAGTATTGTTGAAACGATTAGGAGAACTATTAGAAAAAGGATACTCCCTTTTGCAGGCACTAGAATTTTTACGATTTCAATTACCCATAGAAAAGAAAGTACAATTACAGCATATGATTGAGGGATTAAAAGAGGGGAGAAGTCTACACGATTCATTTCATCAATTAATGTTTCATCAGGAGATGTTAAGTTATTTATTTTATGCTGAGAAACATGGTGATATTTCTTTTGCATTGCAACAAGGGAGCGCACTTCTTTATAAGAAGGATAAGTATAGGAAAGATATGATGAAAATAATGCAGTATCCTATGCTATTAGCATTCTTTTTAATGATTATGCTTGCTGTTTTCAATCTCATCTTATTACCGCAGGTTGAAATGGTGTATAGTTCATTTGGTTCTACAGTGCCGCTATTTACAGAACAAATTTTAAGTGCAATTAAACGAATACCTTACATTATTATTAGCGGTATTCTTATCTTTATTATTGGATGTAGCGTATATTTGTTTTATTTTCGGAAACTCCCACATATTGAACAGGTAAAAATCATGCTTCGTATTCCTGTCATAAAAGTATTTCTTATTTTAAAGCATTCGCATTATTTCTCCACTCAATTGAGTGGTTTATTGTACGGCGGACTATCGGTGCTCGAAGCACTCACAATAATGATGGAGCAAAAATATAATCGATTTTTTCAGTATGAAGCGGCCCGAATTGAACGGCAATTAATTGCAGGAGAATCGTTACAATCTATCATTGCTAAAAGTGGTTATTACGAAAAAGAACTTTCTTATATTATTAGGCATGGACAAGCAAACGGTAATTTGGCAGTTGAATTAGAGGACTATAGCGATCTTGTTATAGAAAAGATGGAACAAAAAATGAAACGTATGTTAGTTATCATTCAACCGATTTTATTTACATGCATTGGAGGAATAGTTGTTCTTATGTATTTAGCGATGATTATGCCGATGTTTCAAATGATGAATTCCATTTAGGAGGCATTTACATGCAGAATGAGGAAGGATTTACTCTGTTAGAGATGTTATTAGTTATGGTTGTTATAACTGTATTATTACTATTAATTATTCCGAATGTAGTGAAGCAGCGCTCATCAGTTCAAGGAAAAGGATGCGCAGCCTATGTGAAATCTATAGAAGCGCAAATACAGGTATATCAATTACAGCATAATAAAATTCCTTCGTTAAAAGAGCTAAGTGACGAAAAATATATTACAACTCATAAGTGTCCGAATGGTGAATCTATTCATATTTCAGATGATGGCACAGTATCAATCGGGACATTGTGAAACAAAAAGGATTTACTCTTTTAGAAATGTTGCTCGTTTTATTTGTAATTTCTGTCTTAAGTATGATTACGTATTTTAATGTTCATTCATTATATGAAAAACAAAAAGTCGAACAATTTTTGAGCCAATTTTCAAATGATATTTTGTATATGCAACAATTAGCGATAAATCGTCAGAAATACTATACGCTACGGTGGTATAAAGAGAAAAACACGTATTACATTGAGGAGTCGGGTACGAATCATTTTATTGTGTCGAGAGACTATGGTAACGATATACAAATTGATTTGCATACATTTCCAAATCCGATGACATATAATCCGAGCGGAAATATTAATAGAGGTGGTACAATTTTACTTTCGTATCGAAGTTATAAATATGAGATTGTATTTCAGCTCGGAAGAGGGAGATTTACGTATCATGAAATATCAAAAAGGATCCATAATGGCTGAAATGCTTGTATCGTTAAGCATACTAATGATGGCGGTATCGGTACTACTGCCGCAAACAGTATTGGTCATGCAAGAAAGAAAAAATATACAACTCCGCTATAAGGCATTCGTATTATTAAAAAAAGAAGCAGCTTTATATATGTATGAGAATGAGGAAATGCGAGTAAAAGAAAAAATTATAAACGAACTTGTATATTACACATATTGGGGAGGAAGTGAAGTGTGTACTATGTGGAAAGATGTGAAGGGAAGAATGATGGAACAATGTTTTTATGTGGGAGGAAAAATAAATTAGAAGTTGGATTTACATTAATAGAAATGATCGTATGTTTGTTTCTAGTATCACTGTTCTTTTTACTTTTACCGAGTCTTCATTTTATCGGAATGGAGAATAAACACTCAAAAGGATTAAATGAGTGGGAGTGGGATGTGTTTTTAGGCCAAGTACAACTGGAGTTTCGTGAGGTATCGTTTGGGGAACATATAATGGCCCTTGAAAATAAAGGTAGTATTTTACGCTTCCGTTTGCGTAATGGGGATGAAGTGATATATGAAAAAGTGAATAATCATCTTATAAGAAAAGTGAATATGCGTGGAAGGGAAGTTATATTACAAAAGGTTGGCAATGTTTCGTACAAACTAACACCTCATGTGCTCTTTATAAATATGAAAGATACTAGTGGGAAAATACATGAAGGTGTAGTTGTAAGATATAGCGAAATGGAAATAAAGGAATGAAAAAACAAGATGGATTTACAATGCCAGCAACAATCATTTTTTTAATTTTATTAACCTCTTTTTTTGTATACGAAACGAATATGTTGCTTTCTGATAAAAAATTTTATACTGAAATAGAGCAAAAATTTTTAGTGGAAGAGTTGATTAATCGAGCTATTGCAGATATAAAAGTAGACTTACAGAAAACAGAAAGAGATGGTACCTTTTTCTTTCCATATACAAAGGGAAAAGTGAGTGGAAAGTACGAATTTGAAAATGATATGATTCTCGTTTCTTTGCAGTGCGAGACAAAACAAAGAATTTTCTATACGGTGAGCTTTCGGTATAGAAAAAATGATGAGAAAATATTTGATTGGATAGAAGGATGACAGGTAAAGTATGCTGAGTAAAACCATGAATTTCCATTGTGAAGAGCTTCAATTTCTTTTGGGAAATGGATAAATATAACGATCAAAAGTTTAAATTTTCTCAAAAAAGAGAAAGGTAGAAAGAATATGATATATTCATGCTATCCAATCATTTTTTTTAGGGAGAATAGGGAAATGACAAATAACAATCAAATAGGTGAAAATAAAGAACAAACTATTTTTGATCATAAAGGAAATACGATTATGACAGAAGATAGGGAAATACAAATTATTTCGAAATTCGAAGAACCTCTTATCGTCGTATTAGGAAATGTAATAAGTGACGAAGAATGCGACGAATTAATTGAAATGTCTAAAAATAAAATAAAACGTTCTACAATTGGTTCAGCACGTGATGTAAATGATATCCGAACAAGTAGCGGCGCATTTTTGGAAGAGAATGAACTTACTTCGAAGATTGAAAAACGTATTTCATCTATCATGAATGTTCCGGTGACGCATGGAGAAGGATTGCACATTTTAAATTATGAAGTGGATCAACAATATAAAGCGCACTATGATTATTTTGCGGAACATAGTAGATCAGCTGCTAATAATCGTATTAGCACGCTTGTAATGTACTTAAATGATGTAGAAGAAGGCGGAGAAACGTTCTTCCCGAAATTAAATCTTTCTGTACACCCTAGAAAGGGAATGGCAGTATACTTTGAGTATTTTTATCAAGATCAATCACTAAATGAGCTTACGTTACACGGAGGGGCACCTGTAACGAAAGGCGAGAAATGGATTGCAACGCAGTGGGTGAGAAGAGGTACTTATAGGTAAAAGCGAGTATGTTACGTTTTGTTCTTCTTAGTATAAGAAGAACAAAACGTTTTTTTATTAAACAAAGTAGCATCTTTCGTTATAATAATAATTAATACATGACGATTGAGAGGACAGAAAATGAAATCTATATACATAACCGGCTATATGGGAGCTGGGAAAACAACAATTGGAAAAGCGTTAAGTAAAGAACTGCAAATGGATGTTGTAGATACAGATCAAAAAATCGAAGAGAAGCAAGAGAAGGCAATTCAAAATATTTTTGCAGAAGAAGGCGAAATAACTTTTCGAGAATATGAAAGTGAGATGTTACGTTCACTACCAGTTCATAATGCAATCATTACAACTGGTGGAGGGATTATTGAGCGAGTGGAAAATCGAAAGTGGATGAAAGAGAACGGGACTGTCGTGTATTTATATTGTGATCCGCATGTAATTGCAGAAAGGCTTCGTGAAGATACGACACGTCCACTATTTCAGAAGAAAGATATAGAGGCATTTGTAACGAAATTCGAATCGCGCCGAGCGTATTATGAAGAGGCACATATTCATATCGACACGACAAATAAGTCAGTAAAGCAAATTATGAATGAATTAAAGGAAAAGATTAATGAATAAAAAAGTGGACATACTAATCAAGTAGAGGTGATGATAATATGTCTACTAATGATTATGTTCGCTTTGTGACGCAGCAGTTTGTGTCATATATGGATGCACCAAAAGAAGATCGTAAACAAAAGAAAGAACAACGCCGCTCTGAAAAAGAGCCATTTTTAAATAAATGGTTTGGTGTTATGCCGCTTAGTGCAGCTTTATTTTATCGAAACGTAAAAAATAAAAGGAAAAAATCAAGTTAACTTTTAGTCATATGCCTAGCAAAATGAAAATCCCCTAGTAGCGTTATATACTAGGGGATTTTCATTTACTGTACGGATTCTTTTTCCTCAGTAACCGCATGTATTTTATTGTTCACCCATACGAACCCTATTCCGATGCAAATTGAAATGCCCCAGCCGACAGCAGTCATAATCGCTCTCATTTCACCGTAGCCATCTACACCGAAAACGGAGATGAAATAAATTTTTAAAAAGCTTTTTAATATAAATTGAAGCCCGAAAAATAGCGTTAAATATTGTAGTGCTGGATATATACGACTATCACGATACAGTTCACGACTTTTATCACGGTCATGCCCTTGTAGTGCTGCAATATCTGCTGCGAAATATAACATAAGTGGTTTTTTTATAAAAATTGTACATATGACGATAATACCGAGTACGATGTGATAATACGCATCGTTCCACAACATTCGTTCAGCTGATCCAGATAATAAATCTACCGTCGTATTAGAAATGAGTGTAATTAAAATAAAGAATCCTGTCACGTTAAACTGCTTTTCTTTTTTAAAGGTATACAGTGTATAAATAATCCCCGGAACAGAGGAAATTAACATCGCGTAATAAGGATCAATATAAGGTTTTGCAAATTTCCAAATGAGGAATGGGATTACGAGATAAAAGACAAGATCTAATATAGCTTTTTTATTTTGATTCATACAAATCCTCCTTAAGTCATACATATATTTTATAATATAATTTCTGAAAATTGTATAAGGTTTGATTGGAAAAGAAAAAATATATCAATTTTTGAGGGATTAGTAGATTGAAAAAATTGCCCCTAGCGTAGTAAGTTTTTTTAGTATATAATAAAGGAAACGCTTTCATTTTGGTTTGTTCACAAAATGGACGGAAAATCACATATGTACTATCGATATGTTGCTTTATAATGAAACTAATTAAATATACGTGCATACAATATTGTGAAATAAATAACATAAATAAAATATATAAATGTAAACGTTATCAAAGAGAGAGGTGGAAACAATGAGTAAATTTTTCTTCAATCATAATCCAGCAACAGTAGAGGATGGAAGGCTTGTTAAGTATGCTGAAATTATTTATGGAGAAGGTGGCCGTTCTGTATTAGAAAATTTAATGGTGAAGGCATCTATCAGATTGCGCGATCGTTATCCGAATAAATCTGACGAACAGATCTCGAACCTCGTAAATAAAGGCATCCATGATATGTTTCAAAAATATGTGAGTGAGTAAGAGTAGCCAATGGCTGCTCTTATTTTTTTGTATAAGGATTGTAACTCTAGCTGAAAATAAACATGTGTTTTGAAAAACGTAAAAAGGAGTGGGAAAGATGAGCAATGGAATTGGACGTTCGAAAGAAAACCTTCCAACTGATGCAAATCATGTGAGCGCAAAGGATCGTGCACAGCAGAAACGTATGGCACAGAAAAAACAGCAAGAGCGTAGTGACGATAGCGAGTAGGATAGAAAATAAATAAAAAAAAAGCTCCTTCTAAAAACGGAAGGAGCTTTTTTAAGATAGAAAATGATTAGCGGTAACATAAAAGAGGCCACCGTTAATAATTTGCACTGTAATACGTGGTTCATATTGTTCTTGCAAGGCTTGTTTTTCAATTTCATAGCTTTCAGGAAGTTCATCACTATCTTCATAAAAACGATTTAAAAGATCTAAATCGTGATTCCAACGTACCCTCGCTTCTTTCGCCCACGCATGATCATCTTCTGCAATTATATTTTTTAAAGCGTCCTCTATACGTTGTAAGCCGCTTTGAGGCTTAATGATAGGAGAGAGCGTAAAACAAAAGTCAGGTATTTTCGGTGTAAGTTTAATGTTAGTTAATGTTTCATGAAAATTTGCCATCATTGTTCCAGAGATGAGATGAATACCAATGGAATGAAGGATGTCTTTTTTTCGATCACATTGATAAGACACTTTTATATTTACACCGAGCCAAGGATGGAGCGGTGTATGCGTTGCCCCGTTATGCTTTATTTCCTCATATAAACGTATGTAAGAGCCTAATTCTTTCGTTGTCTGGAAAATTTGATGTAGTCGTGGTGAACCGTAGTGAATAAGTTCGCCATCGTTTTCTTCATTTTCTGGATTTGTAATAAGAGTAAGGCGCATCGGATTCGGTACGCCTCCTGTTTTTTCAAGATAGTGCCAATAGAAAGGGCGGTTCATTAATAATTTATCCATCTCAATTGTTAACTGCACATCTAATAGGTGAGGGGAACATCCTAAAATTTCGCAGTTATTCGCCTCAAAGAAATTGTTTAAGTAATTATGGATTTCATGTTGCTGCATAGCCTTGCACCTCAGCTTCATTTCGCTTCGCAAAGTCGATAATAGATGTTAAGTTTTCCATCTTAATTCGAATTTCTCCTTCGCTTTTTGATTGCGCAAAAATTTCTTGAATATGCGCATCGATGTTTTTCATATTAATTCTTGTTAAAATTTCATCGAGTTCACCGATAACACGCTCAAATAAATTTATTTTTTCATATAACAGTTTCAAAATGTGTTCTTCAACAGTATGCTTTGTAGCTAAGTTATAAATATGAACATCATTTTTTTGACCAAGACGGTGAATACGTCCAATTCTTTGTTCAAGACGCATTGGGTTCCATGGCAAATCATAATTGATCATATGGCTACAAAACTGTAAGTTAATTCCTTCTCCGCCAGCTTCCGTTGCAATTAATACTTGCGCGTGTTTTTGGAAAAGTTCCTTCATCCAATCTTTTTTCCCACGTTTAAATCCACCGCGGAACGGAACGGAAGAAATGCCGTGCTGCTGTAAAAACCATTGTAAGTACATTTGTGACGCTCGATATTCCGTGAAGATGACGACTTTATCGTCAATTTCTTTTATAAGCTCAAGAGCTTTATTTGCTTTTGAGTTGAATGGAATATGATTAATATTGTCCATTAGCACATCAATATATGGATCTTTTATATATTGTTCATTTTCTTTCTGACGTTTTTCTACATGCTTTTTTAATGAATAGTACACAGCTTCACGGCTACTACATGCCTCGCGTTTTAATGTTAAGGATGAGAAAGCAGATGTGAAGGCATCTCGTCCTCCCCAGTGTTCAATTGCATTATATAAAGCTTGCTCTTCTTTATTAAACTCTACAAAAATTGTACGTACATGCCTCTTCGGCCAATCAATTCCGGTATTATGACGTCTATTTCGGACCATTACTTTGTTAATGAGAGCTTTTAAGTCTTCATCTGATTCGGCTGAACGATTTTTTGAAGCGTAGTATTCTTCAAAGTTGGATTGATTGCCCAAATGTCCTGGTTTTAATAAAGAAACAAGGTTGAAAATTTCATCAATCTTGTTTTGAACAGGAGTAGCTGTTAGTAATAAACAAAACTTCTTTTTTAATCGCTGTGCAAATTCATAGTTTTTTGTTTTATTATTTTTTAGTTTATGTGCTTCATCGATAATAATAAGATCATATTCTAAGTTCAAAACGATATCGCGATGTGGTGAACGTTTTGCAGTATCAATTGATGATACGATCACGTCAGCTTGCTCCCACGAGTAGCTTTTCTTTTGAGCTACAGCTGGAATGAAAAACTTTGTATTTAGTTCGTATGCCCATTGTGACACGAGAGAGGCTGGGACGAGTATGAGTACTTTTTTCACAAGCCCACGCACCATATATTCTTTTAAAATAAGTCCAGCTTCAATTGTTTTTCCAAGCCCTACTTCGTCGGCTAGTATCGCTTTACCGTTCATTTGTTCAATAACATTTTGAGCGACTTCTAATTGATGAGGAAGCGGTGTGAAATGGGATAAGTGCTTCGGTGCTTGTAGTCCATCGAAAGTAGGAACAAGTAACGATTTTTCTGTTTCATAAGCTAAATGGTATAAATCCCAGTTTGTCCAAGGACCATCTTCTTCAATTCTATTTAAAAAATTGTTTTGCCACGTCCGATCTACGGAAATATCAACATTCATTACGACTCTCCCACCTTTTATAAGTTAAAGTAATTATTTTTTACATGTATAATGATTCGCCTTGAAAGAAGGCTTTGTTATCGTTATTAAAGGCTATATGATAGACAATAATAAGCATTAAATCTCAAAAGTTGTATTTAGTAAGATTAAGAATGAAAAATTCTAAATTATTTTTTATGCTAGAATATTGATGAAATATAGCGAATGATGTTAGGATAATGGTGTGAAATGTGTGGAATCTTTCGTATTTTATCCAAGAAAGTACTTTTTTATTTACGCTTTCATAAAAAAATATAGTGAGATTCCGTATATCCTATCTTTTCAGAATGAAAATGTTTAGATATGGGAAGCAACTTTTATTGATTTGTCAGAGCATAAGGGGGAAAGAGCATGATTACATTACAACGTACACCGTTATTTGATGTATACGCGAAGTATGGTGGGAAAACAATCGACTTTGGTGGCTGGGAATTACCAGTTCAATTTTCAAGCATTAAAGAAGAACACGAAGCTGTACGTACAGCGGCAGGTTTGTTCGATGTGTCTCATATGGGAGAAGTTGAGGTAAAAGGTGTAGATAGTTTAGCATTTTTACAACGTGTTGTTACAAATGACGTATCTACCTTAAAGGTAGGAGGCGCACAATATACAGCTATGTGCTACGAAAATGGTGGTACAGTAGATGATTTATTAATCTACAAACGTGGTGAAGAAGACTATTTATTAGTAATCAATGCATCAAATATCGAGAAAGATTACGAATGGTTAGCAAGTCATGTAATTGGCGATGCGAAAGTAGTCAATGTTTCTAGTGAAGTTGCGCAGCTTGCAATTCAAGGACCAAAAGCAGAAGGCATTTTACAAAAAGTTGTGTCAGAAGATTTGAAAGAAATTAAGTTCTTTAAATTTAAAAACGATATTCTTGTAGATGGAATTCCTGCACTTGTATCTCGTACAGGTTACACAGGTGAAGACGGATTCGAAATTTACTGTAAGAGTGAAGATGCTGCAAAACTTTGGGAGAAACTTCTTGAAGTTGGAGCAGAAGAGGGCTTAAAAGCATGTGGTTTAGGTGCTCGTGATACACTTCGCTTTGAAGCAACACTTCCGTTATACGGACAAGAATTATCAAAAGATATTACACCGATTGAAGCAGGAATTGGCTTTGCGGTAAAACCAAACAAAGAAGCAGATTTCTTTGGAAAAGAAACGTTAAAAGAGCAAAAAGAAAACGGTGCATCTCGTAAATTAGTCGGCATCGAAGTGATCGAACGCGGTATTCCTCGTACGCATTACCCTGTATTTGTAGGAGAAGAAAAAATCGGGGAAGTAACGAGTGGTACACAATCTCCAACGTTAAAGAAAAGCATTGGTTTAGCACTAATTGATGTAAAATACGCAGCAGTTGATACAGAAGTAGAAATTGAAATTCGTAATAAACGCGTCAAAGCAGTAGTTGTTCCAACACCATTTTATAAACGTTCAAAGTAACGGGGAGAGGGGTAGATTTCATGTTGCATCGTTATCTTCCAATGACAGAAGAAGACAAAAAAGAAATGTTACAAACGATCGGCGTTCAAACGATCGACGAATTATTCTCTGATATTCCAGAGAGTGTTCGTTTTAAAGGGGATTTAAAAATTAAAGAAGCAAAATCAGAGCCAGAGCTTTTAAAAGAGCTATCTCAAATGGCTGGTAAAAATGCTAATTTAAAAGAATATGCTTCTTTCTTAGGAGCTGGCGTATACGATCATTATGCTCCAGTAATTGTTGATCATGTTATTTCTCGTTCAGAGTTTTATACTGCTTACACGCCATACCAACCAGAAATTTCACAAGGGGAATTACAAGCAATCTTTGAATTCCAAACAATGATTTGTGAATTAACAGGAATGGATGTAGCAAACTCTTCTATGTATGACGGAGGTACAGCTTTAGCTGAAGCGGCAATGTTAGCGGCTGGCCATACTCGTAAAAAGAAAATTCTTGTATCTAGTGCAGTGCACCCAGAATCAAGAGCAGTACTTGAAACTTATGCAAAAGGTCAACATCTAGAAGTTGTTGAAATTAATCATAAAGATGGTGTAACAGATTTAGACGTATTACAAAGCGAAGTAGACGATACAGTTGCTTGTGTAATCGTTCAATATCCAAACTTCTTCGGACAAGTTGAAAAGTTAGCTGATATTGAAAAAATCGTTCATCAACAAAAATCATTATTTATCGTTTCTTCAAATCCGTTATCATTAGGCGCATTAACACCACCAGGGAAATTCGGTGCTGACATTGTAATCGGTGATGCACAACCATTCGGTATTCCAACACAGTTTGGTGGACCACACTGTGGTTACTTTGCAACAACGAAAGCATTTATGCGTAAAATTCCAGGACGTCTTGTCGGACAAACGGTAGATTCAGATGGTAAACGTGGATTTGTATTAACGCTACAAGCACGTGAACAGCATATTCGTCGTGACAAAGCGACATCTAACATTTGTTCAAACCAAGCGTTAAATGCATTAGCAGCTTCTGTTGCAATGACGGCACTTGGAAAACAAGGTGTGAAAGAAATGGCACGTCAAAATATTTCTAAAGCACAATATGCAAAACGTCAATTCGAAGCGAAAGGCTTTACAGCTACATTTGCTGGACCATTCTTCAATGAATTCGTTGTAGATTGCAAACGTCCAGTGAAAGAAGTAAACGACGCATTACTACAAAAGAATATTATCGGTGGTTATGATCTAGGCCGTGATTATAAAGAATTAGAAAATCATATGCTGTTAGCAGTAACTGAGCTTCGTACAAAAGAGGAAATTGACACACTTGTAAACGAAATGGGGGCTATCCAATGAAGAACCAAGACCAAGCACTTATTTTTGAAGTGACTAAAGAAGGACGCGTAGGATATAGCTTACCCAAATTAGATGTAGAAGAAGTGAAACTAGAAGATGTATTTGAGAGCGATTATATTCGAGTAGAAGATGCAGAGCTACCAGAAGTATCTGAACTTGACATTATGCGCCACTATACAGCACTTTCAAACCGTAACCACGGCGTGGATTCTGGATTCTATCCACTTGGATCTTGTACGATGAAATATAATCCGAAAATTAATGAGAATGTAGCTCGTTTTGCAGGATTTGCAAATATTCATCCACTTCAAGATGAAGAGACAGTACAAGGTGCAATGGAATTAATGTACGACTTACAAGAGCATTTAATTGAAATTACAGGTATGGATACTGTTACATTACAACCAGCAGCAGGTGCACACGGAGAATGGACAGGTTTAATGTTAATTCGTGCCTACCATGAAGCAAATGGTGACTTTAACCGTACGAAAGTAATTGTTCCTGACTCTGCTCACGGAACGAATCCAGCATCTGCAACTGTAGCTGGTTTTGAAACAATTACAGTAAAATCGAATGAACATGGTCTTGTTGACTTAGAAGATTTAAAACGTGTTGTAAACGAAGAAACAGCAGCACTTATGTTAACAAATCCAAATACATTAGGTCTATTTGAAGAAAATATTTTAGAAATGGCTGAAATCGTCCATAATGCAGGCGGTAAATTATACTATGATGGTGCAAACTTAAATGCGGTATTAAGCCAAGCGCGCCCAGGAGATATGGGATTTGACGTTGTGCATTTAAACCTTCATAAAACATTTACAGGTCCGCATGGCGGCGGTGGTCCAGGTTCTGGTCCAGTAGGTGTGAAAGCTGATTTAATTCCGTACTTACCAAAACCAATTTTAGAGAAAACGGAAAATGGCTACCACTTCAATTACGATCGTCCAGAAGCAATTGGGCGTGTGAAACCATTCTATGGTAACTTCGGTATTAACGTTCGTGCATACACATACATTCGTTCTATGGGTCCAGATGGACTACGTGCAGTAACTGAGTATGCTGTATTAAATGCGAATTATATGATGAGAAGATTAGCGCCGTTCTATGATCTTCCGTTCGATAGACATTGTAAGCATGAATTTGTATTATCAGGTCGTCGTCAAAAGAAACTTGGTGTACGTACATTAGATATTGCAAAACGTCTGCTTGATTTCGGTTACCACCCACCAACAATTTACTTCCCATTAAATGTGGAAGAATGTATTATGATTGAACCGACAGAAACAGAATCAAAAGAAACGTTAGATGGTTTCATTGATAAGATGATTCAAATCGCTAAAGAAGTAGAAGAAAATCCAGAAGTTGTACAAGAAGCACCACACACTACAGTTATTAAACGTTTAGACGAAACAATGGCTGCTCGTAAACCTGTTTTACGTTATGAAAAGCTTGCTCCTGTACAAGTTTGATTAGAATAAAAAAGAACTCGCTACATGCGGGTTCTTTTTTTGTTTGGAGAATTTGTCCTGCTATTTGTGGACAGTAAAACTCCCAACTCAAAACTTAGCTGGTGCAAAGAAGCCAGGTGGGAGATAAACTGTCCGTAAATGCCCGATTGGTGAAGGCTAATAATCAGTGGGGATGAACAAAAATCCCCACTGATTAAAGTTTCACTTTATGCAGAAATAGTGAAGAAAATGTTAAAACTTTATATTTTTTGTTTCATAATTGTGTAAAGATGTAGTTTTATAGGTAGTTTTGTTGAAAAAGTCGGTTTGATAAAAGTATTTATTTTTGTTAGAATTTTATTGAAATTAAGAAGATGTGATGAGGCAAAAATTACTCATTTTTATGTATATGTGAAAAAACGAGCAAGGCGGGGGTGAAAGTGTGGGATATCGATGTTATAGAATGGTATACCATTTAGAAAATGGAGAAACAATTAAAGATGTAAAAGAATTTTGCTATCGAGACCAAGGAAAAGTGTTAGAAAGAGTAGCACATCGTGTAATGGATAATAGAGAAGTGACGGCGATTGATAAACAAGGAACAATCATTTCAATAGCATGTGAGGACATTGTAAAGGTAGAACTTGATTACATAAAAGAAAGTTAACCTTGAGTCATATCGAATTATTCGATAAAATATACTGTTGAATGGTGCAGAGAGTAGAGAGGAGTTTATCATGGGTAGTACAAGACACTTTTATATGTTTATTTTAGCGTTTGTTCTTGTTGTGGCGTTAACGATTTATTTAATTGTTGATAGCAGCTGGTACAATACAGTTCATCCGGCATTCCTTCTGTTTATGTATGTAGGAATTGCGGTTGTTAGTTTCGGAATGAGAGACGAAATGTTAGATCGCTTTGAAAAGTGATACATATACGAAAGACCAACAGGAAAATGTTGGTCTTTTTTTCTTGCCAAAAATAGGATAGTGTGTATATACTGTATATATAAGATATATACAGTATATACACACTGGAGGAAAACATGAATATTATTATTTCGAATTCTTCCCAAGACCCTATTTATGTACAAATAAGGAAACAATTAAGCCAACTTATTTTAAATGGTGGTTTAAAGGGGGGAGACCAACTGCCGTCTATTCGTAGCTTAGCGAAGGAATTACAAATTAGTGTAATTACAACGAAGCGTGCGTACGAGGAACTTGAAAAAGAAGGATATATAGAAACTGTTGCTGGGAAGGGGACTTATGTTTCACGTAAAAACAATGAACTATTAAAAGAACAGCGCTTACGTTTATTGGAAAGTAAGGCTGAAGAAATTGTGAGAGAAAGTAAAGTGTTGCAGCTTTCACTTGAAGATTTACAGCAGATGATTGCGTGTTTATATGAGGGGGAATAAGGAATGTTAGAGCTAAAAAACGTTTGTAAAAGATATCAAGATTTTGCAGTGAAAAATATAAGTTTTACGCTGCCACGTGGATATATTATGGGATTTGTCGGACCGAATGGTGCTGGGAAAAGTACGACGATCAAAATGATTATGAATTTAATTAGAAAAGAGAGCGGCGATATACAAATTTTTGGCAAGGACAATAAGAAAGCAGAAAAGGAAATAAAACAAAATATCGGCTTTGTATATGATGAAAATCATTACTACGAAGATTTAACGTGTGAACAAATGAAGCGTATTATTGCACCGCTATATAAAAAGTGGGACGAATGTCAGTATCAATCGTATATGGAGAGATTACAAGTTCCAAAGTATAAAAAAATTAAAGAGTTATCTAAAGGGATGAAAATGAAATTTGCGATTGCCATCGCGCTTTCGCATCATGCAGAGTTTATTATTATGGATGAACCAACAGCAGGATTGGACCCAGTTGTTCGAAGTGAATTGCTTGATATATTGCAAGAAATTGTAATGGAAGATGAAGTATCTGTATTATTCTCAACGCACATTACAACAGACTTAGAGCGCATCGCAGATTATATTACTTTTATCAACGATGGGGAAATTATATTTACTGGTGAGAAAGATGAATTAATGGAGAGCTACGTAATCGTAAAGGGAAGTAATGATTTATTGGATCGAGAAGGAAAAGAGCTATTTGTTGGATTACGAAAAAATAAATTTGGTTTTGAAGGTTTAGCGAAGGATAAACAAGTAATTATCGATTGGTTTGGAAATGAGGTTGTACTAGAAAAGCCTACATTAGATGATATTATCGTTTACACTGCGAAAGGGAGAGGTGCCTATGCGTCAGCTCATCTATAAAGATTTGTTCTTTTTTCGGGTAACTTGGTTAGTGAATCTTATTATGCCCCTTATGTTCTTTTTACTTGAGCCCGGGAGTGAATTGTTATTTCCGATGAGTTGTCTATTTATAACCCTTTCCTCCGTTATGACGCTAATCTATATGGATGAAAGGAATAAAAGTGACATTGTAATAAATAGTTTACCGTTAAGTCGAAAGGATATCATAATTGCTAGATATATTTCCTGTGCAATATTTATTGTAGGTGGCATGCTCTCTACGATGTTTGTTGTTTTTCTTATAAGAGGCATTGTGGTCATCGGTGATATCGGTGCATATCATCCTAATCTATACATTGAAATTCCGTGGTATGAAGTAATAAATGGAGCTGTTTACGCCGTATTTTTGGTTGTCACGTTTTTCCCTAGTTATTATGGTACAAAGTCGAAGGTAGTAAGAAGTATAGTATCAGCAGCCTCAATAGGAGTCGGAGGGATACTTTGGATATTTATTAGTGATGAGATCAATGGAATAGCACCTTCATTCATTGAGTGGATTATGAATCCTATGCATATTGGTGTATTTATAGTTGGATTCATTACATTAGTTAGTATTTATATCGCTTCTATGTTTCTAACAATTAAAATTTATGGAGCCCGTGATTTATAGAGAGGAGAATTCATATGCAACAGTTAATTTTGAAGGAGTTTTTCTTACAGAAGAAGATGATTCCTTTCTATTTTTTAATACCCGTTTTATCGATTTTTTGGAATTCTGTAGAACCGATGGGGATTGCAATAGGATTATTTATGACATGTAGTATGATTATATATATTTCTTTTTATTATGAAGAAAAAAGTAAAACAGAAAAAGTATTAGTGAGTTTGCCTATAACGAGAAAAGAGATAGTTATAGCTAAATATATTTCAACTACATTATTTATTATAGTCGGTTTGAGTACAACTTTTATAGTCGTAATATTAGGAAATATTTTGTTGGACAGAGATATAGTTATTCCTGGATATGCAATGTTTTCAGCAATAGTAGCAACTTTGATTTATTGTGTGATAATGATACCTACTAATTACATCGGAGGAAATAAAGCTACTACTGTCTTGTATGTAATTATGATTTTTCCTTTAATAGGTATGATTGGCCTTATGTGTAATGTTTTTGGTGATAAAACAATTATGTTAAAAGTACTTCACTCTGAGGATGCTACAGTAGCGATGAGTGTTCTTGGTATCGGAGTGTTAGTAAGTATAGTCATATCAATGTTACTCTCAATGAAAATGTTTCAAGAGGCAGAGTTATAGAAGTGGCATTTTCATGTTAGGAGGTGTAATACATGATTAAGCAATTAATTTTAAAAGATTTCATCATTCAATGGAAATTTTTAATTTGGTACATACTGTATCCTATTTTCTTTTATATGGCCTTAACAGATACGGAAAATCTGTTCATAATTATGTCAGTAATTATTACAATTGGGGCAACAGTAAAAACATTTGAAGCAGATAGTAAAAATGAGAGTGAAGTGATAGTAAATAGTTTACCAATATTGAGAAAACAAATTGTGTATGCGAAATATATAGTAGCAATTATTATTCTTTTTATAAGTGTAATAGTCGGTTGTTTCACGATGGGAATGAAGAATGGGGTTAACCTATTTGAATTTATTGAAACGACAATGGTTGCTAGTATTAGCTTTATTTTAATATATTTAAGCTTGGTTTTACCGATATCATTTTGGCTAGCATATAAAAAAGCTATTTTTATTACGCTTTTCATGCTAATAGCACCGACAGCCATTTGTACTATGTTCTTTGAAATCAACCTGGAACAAATCCAACTATATAACAGTTTATTATTCGTTAGTTCAATATGCATGTTCATAGTATCTGCCTTCGTTTCAATGAAATTGTATGAGAAGAGAGAATTTTAAAAGGTGCCTCATAAAAGGCACCTTCTTCAATATCGACAATATGAAAGTAAGAGTTTATAAACAGAGAGGCTATTCGGTACAACATCTTTTGGAGTATGTAATATAAAGCTGAAAACGATAATGAGAATGAGAAAGAGGAAAAATAAAAATAGGATCTGTTTATGTATAGAATTTTGCATATTATCCACTCCTTTTTTAGGTAGTATGTCCAAAAGGTAGGAGTGTATGAAAAATTTTAGGAGGGAGAATGATGAACAAAAGAAAATGGTTATATAGAATAGGAATACTTTTAGTTTCAATTGGTTGCATATTAGCAAACTTTTATTCGGATATACCACCGCTATTTCCTAGTTTGCATAAAGGGATTGGTATGAGTGTTGTCGTAGTTGGTCTGTTTTGTCTTATCACATCAAACTTCTATAGAAAGTCTGAATCAATATAAAAAAGGACAGTTACTCTTTTTCAGAGTAACTGTCCTTTTTAAATAACTTATTATATAGCTTGGCGATACTCCATATAATTACGATTGCAATGGAGGCAATAATTGACCAAACGATAGATAAAATTTCAAGTGTCATGTTCGGAAGGAATGCAAGAATGGATAATACTTTATGAAACAACCATTCTATTATATGAAAACTTACTTGCAGTAGAATGGCGATCACGAGTGTGATCCATGCTAACATTTGTTTTCCTTTTTCTTTCCACATGACATTCACCTCGCGTTAGCTTAATAGTTTTAAGCCAACAGCGCCGCATAGAATGCAGCTTAAGAAGGCAAGACGACGCCAATCCGCTGATTCTCGGAAAATAAGAATGCCTAGAAGTGCACTTCCGGCAGTTCCGATTCCAGTCCAAATCGCGTAAGCAGTTCCCATCGGTAATGTGTCCATCGCAAGGGATAAGAAGAAGAAGCTTACGCCGAAGTTAGCGATTAAAATAACTTTTGGTGCCCAGCCTTTCTTTTCAGTGGCTACTTTCATAAAGAGTACACCAATAATTTCACAAATACCAGCTAGAATTAAAAATACCCAAGCCATTTTATGCGGCCTCCTTCGCTTCTTTTTCTTCTGTTACTCGTTTTAAACCAATTACTCCGAAGAAGATTAAACCGATTAATAAAACTTTTACGATAGAGAAAGGTTCTCCGAAGATGAAAATTTCTGTAAGAACGATTCCGCCCGCTCCGATTCCTGTGAAGACTGCGTATACAGTGCCGACAGGTAAATCTTTATAAGCTCTAAATAATAAGACGAAACTAATTGTAATTAATAGCGCAACACCAGCCCACTCAAGTGGTGCCTCCGCTTTTTTTAGTCCAATCACCCAAAAGATTTCAATAATACCAGCGATGATTACATAAATCCATGCCATATGTCATTTCTCCTTCCTACCAGTCGTTAGGTAAAGGGCTTAAAAACGACGCATTGCAAAGGAGCAATCCGTCAGTTTGAAAGTCCGCGCCAAAATACTTTCCAAGAAGCGTCTAAACGTGTCTCAAAACGATTTAAACCTGCGTATAGTAGTTCAACCATAAGACCGTCGAGTAAGCATAGAAAAGCCTCTAAGGCGTCTTTTACTTCAATGTTATGCAGCTCATCTTGTTCGCTTGCTCTTTTAAATACCGGGAATAAAAGTTTTCCGACGTTTTCAATGTGTACATTTGCTTTATTAATAATTTGTTCGCGAAATGCATCAGGCGGAAAATAAGAAGTTCGTAACCAAAACATTGATTCTTCACTTTCACCAAATCGTTTTGCGTAGCCTTTTAATAATTTTAATAGCAATTCTTCAGTGGACGAATTGGAAAAGCTTTCGATATCGCCTGTGAAGCTCTGCAAATCTTTTTGAAGAGCAGATTCTAAGCATATGAAATATAGCTCTTCTTTTCCTTTAAAGTGTGCGTAAATCGATGGTTTTTTAATCCCAACTTCTTGGGCAATATTTGCCAATGAAGTTCCTTCATAGCCGTAGCGTGCGAAATGAGAAAGTGCTACAGCTTTAATGCGATTTGCTGTCATTTTCATCCCCTACCTACCGTTCGTTAGGCTTATTATATGAGATAATAAACACAAAGTCAATAGGTGAAAAGCTGAAAAAGAGTGCTATAGTTAACGCTCCTTTTCAGACTGTTTTTCGCTCAATTAAATGGAATGGAAGTTCTTCTGAGTTCCCGGTTATTTGTTCGTCCTGCATCTGTTTATGGAATAAGGTAAAAGCACGTGATCCCATCGTAAGACCAGGGTGTTCAATAGTCGAAATTTCTAATGCCTTTGAAATTTCATGGTTATCGAATCCTAAAATAGCGAGATCTTCAGGGACGCGAACACCATGTTTCTTTGCCTCTGTTAATAAACCGGCAGCTACTTGGTCATTCGCTGTGAAAATAGCAGTTGGACGATTTTTCATATGTAAAATACGGTGGAGTATTTGTGCTCCGTCCTGCATTGTATAGCATTGATGAAAAATCCATTCAGGATGTAACGTTTGACCTTCGTTATGAAGTGTATCAGCAAACGCTTTTTCACGTTCCATAGAATTTACACTCGTTTTTCTTGCTAAACAAATTCCGATTTTTTCATGGCCTTTACTTAGTAAATATGCAGTACCGAGCCGGAATCCTTCATAATGATCTACGTAGACAGATGAAATGAGGGGGTGGTTCATTTTTTCACATGAAATAATAGGGGCGAATTTTGCGAAAGGTTCGATTTGTTCCCATGAACTCGTTCGAGAACAAATAATCATCCCGTCAAATTGTTTCATTTTCATCATTTCAAGAACACGAATTTCTTCAATACTATCGTAATTTGTTTGGCATAAATTAATGTGATATCCGGCTGCTAACGCTTCGTTTCCGATTCCTTCAATAATGGTACTGAAGTAAGGGACATTAATGAAAGGGAGCATAACCCCGATTGTATATGTTTTCCCCTTTATTAAATGAATAGCATTTATATTTTTTGCGTAGTTTAATTCTTCAACCGCCTCTAGAACTCGTTTCCGTTTGTCTTCTTTTACGTAAGGGTGATTATTTAAGACACGGGAAACGGTTGATATAGATACACCAGCAGTTTTAGCGATTTGTTTTATATTGGCCATATGCATCACCTCTTTACTTATATTATAAAGGGAAAATAAGTAGAATGAAAAAATCTTGACCTGAAAAGCTTTTCACAATCTATGTTATAAATAGGACTTCTGTTATTCGCGTAACCATTTCGTTTGGGCGTAAGAATAGCGAAGTCTTTCTGTTTGTTTGAAAGCAGTTTTGTCAAAATGTGTGAGAATAACGAGGAAAGTTTTCAAAGGTGGAGTGTGGCATTCAAGCGAATATGAACAACATATAAACGCTTTGTTCGTTAAGAGGGCGGTATGAAAGGGCGGAAACAAATTGAAAAAAGGAATCATTTGTTTCGTGTTTTCTAGTGTATTACTTAGCTCATGTTCATTTCAGCAAACGATGCAAGAAGAAAAAACATTTGTGGGATCAACAGGTGGGGCTACAGATCGCGTTACGGATCCGATTCCCTTAAAAGAACTTCCAAAATATTTTCCGGCGAAATTTAAAGTTCCTACCTTTTTACCGTATGACATTACGAGTGATGTGTTGGGTGAAGTAAGAACGATTGAAAAGAAGAATGCTGTCTTAACGATTAAATATAAACAACAGGAGCAAGGTAGACATGAGTATATTGAGCTAACTGTTGCAAATTTCCCTTACAGTTTTCCGGATTTTGTAGAAGAAAAGCGATTTCAAGAACAAATGAAATTGAATAATGGAGCGTCTGCTTATTTTAAAAATAAAGATGACTTCGAGAGAGGAGAGGAATTTGCTACGCTTCTATGGAAAGAAAAGGGGATTGAATATCAGTTATTATATCGTAATGTAGAAGAGAACGATGCAGATGTAATAAAAAAGAATCTATATTACATTGCAAACAATATGAAATAAAAAACTAACTGCAGCATGCAGCTAGTTTTTGTATGTTATTTCTTTTTAATTTTACCTGTCCAAGATTTAAATCCACCTTGTAATTGGTAGAAATCTTTGTAACCTTGTTTTTTTAAGTATTGAGCTGCACGGCCTGTACGGAATCCGCTTTGGCAGTATAAGTAAACAGGTTGATCTTGGCGAAGTTCTTTATGACGAAGGCGAATTTGTGATAACGGAATGTTACGTGCACCTAAAATGTGCCCTGCGTTATATTCGTCTGCTTCGCGAATATCGATAAGCTGTGCTTTACGGTAGCCAGCGCGAAATTCTTCTTCTGTAAGAGTTTTAATTAATTTTTTCTGATAGAAATACATCCATACAGTGTAACCGATGAACGCTACGATTACGGCTAATAAAATAATCCAAGTTGTTGACACGGTTCTATCGCTCCCTTTTTTCTTATCCTACTTTCAATATTATAATGCCCATATGTATTTATGCAACAGATTCATTTGTATATAAGGAGAAATTTCGTATTCTTTCACAAATTTTGTCGAATTTGGTAGACTAGAGAATGTGAAAAATAATTGGTTATATGAGGTGTAGGATGGGAAAAGAAAAATGGTGTTATATTAACTCTGGTCAATGTTCACCAGCGTTTAATATGGCGTTAGACGAATGTTTATTAAATTGGCAAAGTGAAAAGAAGATGCAACCAACAATTCGTTTTTATGAATGGGAAGTACCAACATTAACAGTCGGGTATTTCCAGCGTGTTGAAAAAGATATAAATATGGATGTAGTTAACGAAAAGAAATATGGGTTCGTTCGTCGTCAAACAGGCGGCAGGGGTGTACTACATGACAAAGAATTAACGTACAGTGTTATTGTGTCTGAAGATCATCCAAATATGCCAAAAACAGTTACGGAAGCATACCGCATTATTTCGCAAGGCTTATTGGACGGTTTTAAGGCATTAGGATTAGAAGCGTATTATGCAGTTCCGAAAACAGAGGCGGATCGTGAGAATTTAAAAAATCCGCGTTCAGGAGTATGTTTTGATGCGCCATCTTGGTATGAAATTGTAGTTGAAGGAAGAAAAATCGCAGGTAGTGCTCAAACACGTCAAAAAGGTGTTATTTTACAGCACGGATCGATTCCGTTAGAAATAGATTTAGACGAACTATACGACCTATTTTTATTCCCAAATGAACGTGTGAAAGAACGTATGAAAAGTATGTTTTCTTCTAAAGCGGTAGCAATTAATAAATTGACAGACCGTACATTTACGATCGAACAGTTAATTAAAGCGTTCGAGGTTGGGTTTGAAAAAGGATTGGATATAGAGCTTGTGCCATATGAATTAACAGAAGAACAGTTACATGAAGTTCAAACGTTAGCAAAAGAAAAGTATGAAAGTAAGGAATGGAATTATAAAAAATAAGAGATGGCAATTGCCATCTCTTATTTTTTTATAGTAAATTAAGTACTTTTTCTACTTTGATTCCTTTATCTTGTAAAGAACGAAGGCGATTTACAACGTCCATAATTTCTTTGTCGAATGTAACGCTAATACCTTGGCTTTGTAGTTCTTCTTTTAAGCCTTCAATAGAATCATCTATGTCGATGCCAAGCTCGTAATCTTGACAAACTTCAATTGTCTTTTTCACGAGTTTCACATAATTTTCTTGTAGTTTTGAATTTGTTTCAGTCAAAGCAGGTTGTTTCGGTTTTGCTGGAGCAACCGGTACTGTCTCTTGCTTTGTAACTGAAGTAGGGACTACTTTTTTCACAGGTGCTGGAGTAGTTAGTTCTACAGCTGCTTCTACGCTTACTGGCTTCGGCGTCGGTACCGGAGTAGGCTTAGGGGCCATAGCAGGTGTTTCTACACGCGTAATAGGTTTAGGAGCAGGTGTAACTGCTTTTGGAGCTTCTACAACTACTTCTTTTTTCGGTGTGGCTTCTACCGGTGTTTCTTCTTGACCAGCAGCCTCTTTATTTTCTTTACTCCACATAACGCGTTCTATTTCTAGAGAAACATTGTTTTTGTTCATCGCTGATAATGTAACTTTACCAACTTCAGCGTTTCCAGTGAAATCAACAATTTTATAAATAACACTCTTGTTCCAATCCACGTTTCCGCTCAAAAATAATTCTTCGTTACATTTCGGCGTTAAGCCCTCGATTTTAATTTCTGCGTTTACACCGTTTTCACTGTATACCATAATTAGCGAAGCATTTACATCTTCGTCTGCTAACATTAGTTCACGTACCATTTTGCCGGTGCGTACTTGCGTTTTCTTCTTAACTGACATCTAATTTCTCCTCTCAAAAATTCAGTAATAATAAAAAAATCGTATAACGAAAAATAATTGCTCACGAAGATTTATGATACCGATAATAAAAGCATCACGTCAACAATTAACTTTAATTATTTTGCATTTTTCTTATTTTCTTTATGAAATTTTTCAATTTGTAAAATTAGACAGAAGAAAAACAGCCTTTTGAAAGGCTGTTAAAAATTTGATTTTTTGTATAGTAATTTATATAAAATGAAAAATAAGATAGCAATTAAGGCGTTTTGCCAAAAGGTTAGGTGGTAAATGAGATAAGGTTGTTTTTTAAAATAGACATTTAAAAATACAGCTGAACAAAATGGAGTAGCAAATGCAAATCCAAATAGAATCCTTCTTTTCCAATTCATCTTTTGATCAAAGGAATAGCGCTTTAATAAATATAAAATGAAAAGTATGCCTAGTATAATAAGTGAAACGAACAAAGTGGTTCCAGGGATGCTAAAAGCTGGGCTTAATTGTTCGATATTTTTCCTGAAGATTAAAATGAAAGTCGAAACAAGTGCATCCATTCCAAACTGTATAGCAAGAAGTAAGCTAATAACAAAACCGATTAAAGAAGTTTTTTCTAACTTTGTTTGAGCTGGTAAAGCCGATATGAGTTCATCACAATAAGATTGTAAGTCATTGCCGAAAATATCATAAGCATTTTTATTTTCTCTTTGTGCTTCGATGAGATGATCTAATATTTCTAATAATAGTTCTTCTACTTGTTGTTCAGGTACGTTAGATAACCGAAGATATACTAGCATATCGCCATAAGAAGCTTCGTTTTCAAATGTTAGAAGTTCGCGTTTTTTGTTGTTCAATTCAATCATGTCTTGCGCATTCATCCCTCTCCCTCTCCCTCTCCCTCTCCCTCTCCCTGTAATAAGTTGTTCACCGTTGTCGAAACCATTCCCCAGCTTTGTTTAAATTCTTCAAGCTGTTCTATTCCTTTATCGGTTACATGATAATATTTTCGCTTTGGACCGAGTGAGGAAGCTTTTAATGTTCCTTCAATTAGCCTCTCTTTTTGCATACGTAACAATAACGGATATATGCTTCCTTCGCTGACAAATGTAAAGCCGTATTTATTTAATTTTGTACTCAGCTCATATCCATACACTTCTTCTTGCGAAATGATGTATAGGATGCAACCTTCGAGTACACCTTTTAACATTTGGCTGTGCATGATTTCCCCACCTTTTATTCAGGTAACTTGCCTTGCAAGGTAGCTGTTATCCAAATTATAACATTCAGTAACTTGCAACGCAAGTTACTGAAGTGGAAAACTTTAATGCGTTTTAATTTTTCCGTGTTCTCCATACTAACGAGAGGAGGGAAGTATATGAAACCGTTTATGCCAAAACTTGTTTACTTTGAACCGAAGGCACTCGAATATCCACTTGGAAAAGAGCTGTATGAGAAGTTTACGAAGATGGGATTAGAAATTCGTGAAACGACATCCCATAATCAAATTAGAAATTTGCCAGGTGAAAATGATTTGCAAAAGTATCGCAATGCAAAGGCAACGCTTGTCGTTGGGGTGAGGAAGACATTAAAGTTTGATACGTCAAAGCCGTCAGCTGAATATGCAATTCCGCTTGCAACAGGGTGTATGGGACATTGCCATTATTGTTATTTGCAAACGACGCTTGGTAGTAAACCTTACGTTCGTGTATATGTGAATCTAGATGAAATATTTGAGAAGGCACAGCAATATATGGATGAAAGGGCACCAGAAATAACAAGATTTGAAGCGGCGTGTACATCAGATATCGTTGGAATTGATCATTTAACGCATGCTTTAAAGCGAACGATCGAATTTATGGGAGAAAGTGAGCATGGGCGTTTACGTTTCGTTACGAAATATTCGCACGTTGATCATTTATTAGATGCAAAGCATAATGGGAAAACGCGTTTTCGATTTAGCATTAATTCACGTTATGTGATTAAAAATTTTGAACCGGGGACATCGCCGTTCGAAGAGAGAATTGAGGCTGCTCGTAAAGTGGCAGGGGCTAATTATCCACTTGGCTTTATAGTTGCGCCACTTTATATGCATGAAGGATGGGAAGAGGGGTATCGTGAATTGTTTGAGAGATTATACAATGCCTTGAAAGATATGGTGATACCAAATTTAACGTTTGAATTAATTCAGCATCGCTTTACGAAGCCGGCAAAAAAGGTCATTCAAGCGCGTTATCCGAATACGAAACTTGAAATGGACGAAGAGAAGCGGAAATATAAATGGGGACGATACGGTATTGGGAAATACGTCTATAAAAAAGATGATGCAGAAGTATTGGAGGAAACGATTCGAGGATATATTCGTCACTTTTTTCCTGACGCAGAAATTCAATATTTCACATGAAAGGAACTTGTATTTGAATGCGGGTTCTTTTCTCTTTTGCAGATTTAGGCTCGTTTCTACCTTGTCACGTTATTCTTTCTGGTGTATCATTTTATTGATTGCTTCGTTCGGAATAAGCAAAATGAAATTGGATGGAGGAAACCGATGCCTACCCCTAGTATGGAAGATTATATTGAACAAATTTATTTGTTGATTGATGAAAAGGGTTATGCCCGCGTATCTGATATTGCTGAAGCGCTTAGTGTACATCCATCCTCTGTAACAAAAATGGTGCAAAAATTAGACAAAGATGAATATCTAATTTATGAAAAATATAGAGGGCTTGTATTAACATCAAAAGGTAAAAAAATCGGAGAACGTCTCGTATATCGTCATGACTTGCTAGAGCAGTTTATGCGTATTATTGGTTTGGATGAAAGCAAGATTTACAATGATGTTGAAGGGATTGAACATCATTTAAGTTGGGAAGCAATTGACCGTATCGGTGATTTAGTACAATATTTTGAACAAGATGAGGTTCGAGTAGAAACACTTCGTGGTGTTCAAAAAGCAAATGAAGAGAAAAGTAATTAAGGGGAACGGATGGCGTTTCCTTTTTTATTTCAATCGAAAAGGACGGGAGAATTATGAAAGCAATTATTTTTGATTTTGATGGATTAATTGTGGACACAGAAACAATATGGTTTCACTCTTTCAGAGATGCTGTTCGTGAGTACGGCGGAGAGTTACCTTTAGAGGAATTTGCGAAATGTATTGGAACGACAGATAATGTACTTTATGCATATTTAAAGGAACAATTAAAAGAAAAGTTTAACGAGCGTGCACTAAAAGAAAAGGTGACGACTTTACATAAAGAGAAAATGAAAATACCAGAAGCGCGTGATGGGGTAAAAGAATATTTAGAAGAAGCGAAAGAAATGGGATTGAAAATCGCATTAGCTTCTAGTTCATCTAGAGAATGGGTTGTTCGTTTTTTAGAAGATCTACAGATTCGAGATTATTTTGAAGTAATTAAAACGAGAGAAGATGTTGAGAAGGTAAAACCAGATCCAGCACTTTATCGAATTGCAATAGAGGAATTAGGAATTGAACCATCAGAAGCTGTTGTATTTGAAGACTCATTAAATGGATTGAAAGCAGCGGTTGCGGCAGGATTAAAATGCGTCGTTGTTCCAAATGATGTGACAAGAAATTTACCATTTGAAAATCATCACCTTCGAATTGAAAGTATGATAGATAAAACTTTGAAAGAAGTGCTTGAAAGTATAAAGAAAGACCGTATTTCCTAAAAGGAAGCACGGTCTTTCTTTTTGTTCTTTTTACCTTCAATGACAGTTAAATGAGATTGTTTTCTTTTTCGTTTCAACGATGGAGAATTACCCTTTTTGCCCTTGTCATCAGAAGTATTTCGTTTCAAGAATGAATTGCTTAGGGGTGCTACATTTTGTTTCCCATGTTTGCGGTTCGATTGTTTTGCAGCGCGCTTATATGAGCTTTGCGAATTTGCAGAACCACTGGAATTAGTAAACATCTTGTATAGCAAGTAAAAGATACCGACAACAAGTAACATATACCCGATATTTCTTAATACACCCATTGGATTTGTAATTACAGATGAAACAAGGCCGAATATTGCTAATCCGATTATAAGCACAAATATAGCGAAAGTAAACGAACGACCGTTCATAAGGAACACCTCCTAAAAACATATATTAAAATTAGTATATTAACGATGAGGAGAGGAGTTGAACACCATTTTTAAATAATTATTGTTTGTTTTCTAAACGTAATAATTCTTCAAACGATGCAATAGCTACTTCCACTTGATCATCTGTTGGTTCTTTCGTTGTTAATAGTTGCAGCCATAATCCGGGATATCCAAGTATGCGTAATACAGGAATGTCTCGCAATCGATTCGTAAATTGTAGTACTTCAAACGAAATGCCGAGAACGACTGGAATTAATAAAATTCGGTTTATTACTCGTGCCCAAAGTGGATCTGTAGGAACGAGGAAATAAACAAACATTCCAATAATGACTGTAAATATAATAAAGCTACTACCACATCTATAATGGAGGCGGGTTTGCTTTTGGACGTTTTCTACAGTCATAGGAAGATTATTCTCATAAGCATTAATTACTTTATGCTCTGCACCGTGATACTGAAATACCCGTTTAATAAGTGGGGTTAAAGAAATAAAGTATATATAGCTCAATAGTAGCATGAGCTTAATGACACTTTCGACAATGATTTGCCCTGTATGAGATGGGAAAATCGGTCTCGTTAATTCAGCTAATAGTGCAGGAACTGCTGTGAAAATGACTTTACCGAATATGAAAGATAAAACGCCAACTGCTGCAACTCCTAATACCATCGTTAATTTTGATTGTTCTTCTTTTTTATTTGCAATTTGTTCATCATCTTCTGGGTGGACATCAAATCGTTCTGAAGCGAAGTTTAAATGCTTTGCTCCATTCGCACTTGCGTCCACAATGGCGGCAATACCTCGTAAAAATGGAATTTTTTTTAGGATAGATAATGCTTTATTACGAACGCGTGGTAATCGATAAAATTCAATCGATTTATCTTTACGACGAACCGCTGTAACAGTATATTCTCTACCGCCAAACATAACTCCTTCTATGACTGCTTGCCCGCCATATATTTGTTTTGACTCTTCTGCCATGTTAACACCAACCTGTATTTGTTTCTCTCTTATGTAGAAAAAGAGGCAATTGTCATACTGGGTTCTGTCGTTTTGAAATAAGACAATCACCGAGTTTCCTTTATTTTATCGACAAATACAAGTATATGACAAGAGAAAATGTTACGAGAGTCGGACATTTCTTATTCTTTTTATAGACAAATTTCGCAGTATTTAAACATGCTTCAAAATAGTTTCGGGCATACTATTGAGCGGAGGTGTTGATGTGAGTCAAGAACAATTAGGAACAAGGAATTATGTGCAAATCGGTTTGTTTGGTGGAATTTTTTGGGGAGGAATATGGTATTTCCTTCATATATTTTCATTCACGGAAGCGGGACCTAATTATTTACTGTTACCATTTGCGTTTGGGAGTTGGAAAGAAGGGATATGGGGCAATCTGTCAGGAATTGTTTGCATGGGACTTCTTTCAATCTTGATTTCCTTTTTGTATAAAGCGTTTTTGGCGAAATTTGAAGGAATCATTCCAGGGATTATTTATGGGCTATTTTGGTGGGCGTTACTGTTTTTCGGAATGGGTTTAATGGCACCTGTTATTAAAAGTGCGTTCAATTTGCCGAAAGAGACGATTGTGACGACAATATGTATTTTTATATTGTATGGTGTGTTTATTGCATACTCTGTTTCTTACGCAGTAAATAGTAATAAAGCGGAGCAAGAAGGAGAAGAGAAGACGAACTATTCAAATAAGTAACTCCTATGTTAAAATGTTGTATAGATATTTAATATTAAGGAGTTTTAAGAATATGAAAAAGTTACTCCTCGTAAACGGTCCTAACTTAAATCGCCTCGGTGTTCGTGAGGTAAATGTATATGGAAAGGGCACGTTAGCGACACTTGAAGCAGATATGAAGCAAGAAGCAAAAACAATGGGAGTGGAGTTAGAATGTTTCCAATCGAATCATGAAGGTGCGATTATCGATCGTCTTCATGAGGCTGAAGATATATATGAAGGGATCATTTTAAATCCTGGAGCATTTACGCATTATAGCTATGCAATTCGAGATGCAATTGCGAGCATTTCGATTCCTGTTATTGAAGTACATATCTCTAACATTCACCAGCGTGAATCGTTCCGTCACGAATCTGTGACGGCGGCTGTTTGTGCAGGACAAATTGTTGGATTTGGTTTTTATGGCTATAAGTTAGCGTTATTTGCATTAATGGAGAAATTAAGGGAGGCATAAAGTCATGGAGAAAATCGAAAGATTAAGAAGCGCATTTGCTGAGGCTGGTATCGACGGTATTTTATTAACAAATGAACATAGTCGTAGATACATGGCTAACTTCACTGGAACAGCTGGAGTTGTACTTATTTCAAAAGAGCGTGCTCAATTTATTACGGATTTTCGTTATGTAGAGCAGGCTAGTAAACAAGCTGTTGGATATGAAATCGTGCAGCATGCGGGATTAATTATTGATGAAGTTGCAAAGCAAGTGAAAGAACTTGGAATTCAAAAGCTTGGCTTTGAGCAGGATACTCTTACATATAGCTCTTACGTAACGCATAATGAGGCGATCGAAGCTGAATTTATCCCGACTTCTGGGCTTGTAGAAAAGTTACGCTTGATAAAGACTGATTCAGAGATTAAGATATTAAAGGAAGCTGCACAGATTGCAGATGCTGCCTTTGAGCATATTCTATCATTCATTCGCCCGGGAGTATCTGAAATTGAAGTGTCAAATGAACTTGAATTTTTCATGAGAAAACAAGGAGCAACATCTTCTTCGTTTGATATTATCGTTGCTTCAGGTCTTCGTTCGGCATTACCGCACGGCGTGGCATCTGAAAAAGTGATAGAAACAGGAGATTTCGTTACATTAGACTTCGGCGCTTATTACAAAGGGTATTGTTCTGATATTACTCGTACAATTGCAGTCGGTGAACCATCTGATAAATTAAAAGAAATTTATAATGTCGTTTTAGAAGCACAATTACGTGGTGTAAACGGTATTAAAGCTGGTTTAACAGGCCGCGAGGCAGATGCATTAACGCGTGATTACATAACGGAAAAAGGATATGGTGAATACTTTGGACACTCTACTGGTCATGGAATCGGCCTTGAAATCCATGAAGCGCCAGGTTTAGCGTTCCGTTCTGATACAGTACTTGAACCAGGTATGGCTGTAACAGTAGAACCAGGTATTTATATTCCAGGTATTGGCGGCGTACGTATTGAAGATGATATCATTGTAACGAGTGAAGGTAATGAAGTAATTACGAAATCACCAAAAGAACTTATTATTTTGTAATACACAGGAGGATTTTTTTACATGATTTCAGTAAACGATTTTCGTACAGGTTTAACAATTTCAGTGGACAATGCCCTTTGGCAAGTACTTGATTTCCAACACGTAAAGCCAGGTAAAGGTGCTGCATTCGTTCGTTCTAAACTACGTAACCTTCGCACAGGTTCTGTTCAAGAGAAAACATTCCGTGCAGGTGAAAAAGTAGAAAAAGCACACATCGAAAACCGTCGTATGCAATACTTATACGCGAGCGGTGAGGCTCATGTATTTATGGATAACGGAACTTATGAGCAAATCGAACTTGGTGAAAACCAAATCGAGCGCGAATTAAAATTCCTAAAAGAAAACATGGAAGTATCTATTATGACATACCAAGGTGAAGTACTTGGTGTTGAACTTCCAAACACAGTTGAATTAAAAGTTACAGAAACAGAGCCTGGTATTAAAGGTGACACAGCTTCTAACGTAACAAAACCAGCTACATTAGAAACTGGTCTTGTTGTACAAGTACCAATCTTCATTAACGAAGGCGAAATGCTTATCATCAACACTGGTGAAGGTAAATACGTTTCTCGTGCATAGTAAAAAAGCACTCGTGATTATCACGAGTGCTTTTTTATAGAAAATAGGGCATATAGTAAATTGCGGTGACAACAAAACTAACTAAAACAAGTGAAAGAGTACCCGCTATATATGGTGTGAAAATGAATTGAAATGGTTTTATTTCACCAGTCTCAACACCAGTTAATGTTTTACTTATTGCGTGATCTGTAATGTTATTTCTATGGTTACTCATAATAATTAACCACATAATTGCAAATATTGCTAGACTGCCAAGGAAAAAGGTCTCTATAAATGACCAACCGACCAATAATGAAAAAAGATAAATAAGAGCTAATTCTACTACAATTGTTAAACTAATTTTCAAAACCTTCATATTTTCCCCCCTCATTTTGTACGTCCAGCCAATTTAAAAATTTCTTACGCGATACGACATGCAGTACGCAAGGTGATTTTACTTCTTTCTCCAGTGCAGCATGTTCGCCTGGAAACTTGTTTTTCACATGCAATGAAATGTAAGGTAGTTTTTCTTGTGCTTTTAACGAGCGAATGTTAGTCGTTTTAGCACCAGTGAATACGTATGTAAGTTGTAAGTCTAAAAAAGCGATTTTAAAGATTTCTTTTTTAGCTGCCTCATTATACCCTTTACCCCAATATGGATAGCCAAGCCAACTACCAATGTGAGATTGTTTCTTCCCATAATTAATATGTTTAAGTGTGGTGAGGCCAAGTATTTCATTCTCTTCATTTACAATCATTCTCGATAAAGACTTCTTTTGGCGCTCTTCTTCTATTGCAAAAAGAAGAAATGCTTTCGTGTCTTCGACTTTTTCTACCTGTATTCCTAATGCGTTTTTTACGTGTGGTTCACTTGATAGCTCAAAAAGCACATTTGCATAGCGTAAATCAAGTGGTAATAAAGTAACGTGCTGCATCGTCTATACCCCTTTTAAATTAAATATACCATAATATACCATTAAAAAACACGAATATTCAGATTTAAATAAAGGTGTTAGAGAAAAATTATGTTTTTACTTCTGAAATAGACAACCTCTGCATATGGTTGTACAAATATATTCTTTTTTGGAATGTAGAATTCGTAACCGTTACGGGAGAAGGTGGGAGAATGAAACAGTGGCTAGCGGCAATGGAAACATCCGTGCTCGTAATGGGGTTACTTCGGTTGTTTTCGGGTAGCGCGGAAATATTCGCCGCTTTGCTTATGCTTTACGTGAATGATGCGAAGAAAGCATTGTTTATAAATGGTATGTTGGCGTTTGTTGGACCGACCGTATTAATTTTAACAATGACAATAGGCATAGCGAGTGTAGCGAGCGAAATTTCTTTCTTGAAACTCTTTTTTCTGGCACTTGGAATTGGCTGCATTTTTATCGCATTGTTGAAATAGTAAGTCGAGTATAGTGGGGAGAAGCCTATGAAAGAAGTATTAGAGGTTTTACCAAAAATGATGAAACAGTTAGTTGAAAGTTGTAAGCAATACAATACTTTAGAGGAAATTCGTGTTCGAATTGGAAGACCGCTAGAGTGTATTGCGCATGGAGAGGTGTTTTTTTACGACTATATCGCTACAGCAGAAGATGCAAGTTACTTATTGAATAAGTTAAGTCAATTCTCAATTTATACGATGGAAGAGGAATTGAAACGTGGGTATGTGACACTTCGAGGAGGACATAGAATTGGCCTAGCAGGAAAAGTCATTACAGAGAAAAGTACAGTGAAAATGATTCGTGATGTCTCTTCATTTAATATTCGTATTTCTCGTCAAAAAATAGGAATAGCTGAGCCGCTTTTGCCGTATTTGTATGAATCAAGATGGTTAAACACGATGGTAATTGGCCCGCCGCAAACGGGGAAAACGACACTTTTAAGAGATGTAGCACGTTGCATGAGTCAAGGGGTTGGTACGTCGAAAATTCCTTCTTGCAAAGTGGGGATTGTTGATGAGCGGTCAGAAATTGCTGGATGTGTGAAAGGAATCCCTCAGTATGAATTTGGTACACGAGTAGATGTGTTAGACGCATGTCCAAAGGCTGAAGGAATGATGATGATGATTCGTTCTATGAGTCCAGATGTTTTGATCGTAGATGAGATTGGACGTAAAGAAGATAGTGAAGCAATTATGGAGGCGGTGCATGCAGGGGTCCAGCTTTTTATAAGTGCACACGGGTTTTCTTATGATGATGTTGTGAAACGTCCATCGCTACAGGCAGTGCTGGAGCTTGGCATATTTGATAGGTTTGTGGAGTTATCAAAAGCAAGAGGCCCAGGAACAGTTATGCAAGTGAAAGATAGATATGGAAAACCAGTACTACCGAATCGAAAGGCTGGGGGCGTATGGTGAAAATAATTGGTGCAGTGTTAATCGTTGCGGTCAGCACTTTTTTCGGGTTTTCATACGCAAAAAGATATAGTGAGAGGCCGCGGCAACTTAGACTATTAAAATCGGCACTCCAATCATTAGAGGCAGAAATTATGTATGGGCACACACCTTTATCTGAAGCCGCCGAACGATTAGTTAAACAAATGCCCAAGCCATTAAATTGGATATTTCAAAGTTTCGCCAAAAAACTAGAAAACGGGGAACAAACAGTAAGGGAAGCTTGGATAGAAAGTTTGAAAGAGAATTGGAAGTTAACAGCATTTCAACAAACCGAGTATGAAATCTTGCAGCAATTTGGTGAAACACTTGGACAACATGATCGTGAATCACAACAAAAACATATTCGATTATGTATTACACATTTAGAGAGAGAGGAAGAAGAAGCGAAAGCGTTACAACTGCAATATGAAAAAATGATTAAGAGCTTAGGGGTACTAGCGGGGCTACTTATCGTAATTTTACTGCTATAGGAGGGAGAAAGGCGATGTCCATTGATGTTGGATTAATATTTCAAATCGCCGGAATCGGCATTGTTTTAGCTTTCATTCATACCGTATTAAAAGAATTAAAACGAGAGGATATTGCAAATTGGGTTATCCTTGTCGGTTTTGTCGTCATTCTATTCCATGTTGCATTTTTAATTAATACGTTGTTCGACAAGATTAAAAGTGTCTTTCTCTTCCAGTAAAGGAGGCGGTTCGAATCGAAATTATACAAATTGTCGGATTAGGCCTCGTTGCTACGTTTTTAGCAGCTGTTTTGAATCAGCATAAATCTAGCATTACATCGCTATTTATTGTTTTTGTAGGTAGCGTAATGTTTCTTATTTTAATCGATCAAATTCACTCTATTTTACAAATGATTGAGAGAGTAGCGAGTGAAGCGAAAGTTAGCAACGTCTATGTAGAAACGTTACTGAAAATTATTGGGATTGCTTATATCGCTGAGTTTGGAGCGCAAATTACAAAAGATGCTGGGCAAGGTGCAATCGCTTCGAAAATTGAACTAGCTGGTAAAATCTTAATTCTCGTTATGGCAATTCCTATTTTGACAGTCGTAATTGAAACTATTCTCGGATTTTTACCGACGGGATAAGGGGGAGTGAATGTTGAGGAAGTTTGGAGCTAAGCTGCTATTTGCTTGCTTCCTTTTCTTTTCTTTACCGGTTGTTGTACAAGCTTCTCCTGTAGAAACAAACGTCGTTGATCAACAATTGGATAAGCTCGGAATTGAAGATGTGAAGCAATTTTGGGACGGGCTTGTTACAAAATATGGAGGTTATTTACCAGAGAGTCAAAAAGGAAGCTTTATGGAGTTTGTAAAGGGAGAAAAAGAATTCTCTATAAAAGAATGGATGCTAGGTTTATTAAAATATTTGTTTCACGAGCTTGCTGCAAATGGAAAGCTACTTGGAACACTCATTATGCTCACAATTTTTAGTGCATTGTTGCAATCACTGCAATCTGCCTTTTCAAAGAGTAGTGTAAGTAAAATTGCCGATGCAGTTGTATATATGGTGCTTATTATTTTTGCTTTAAATAGTTTTTATGTGGTTATGACATATGCAAGAGAAACGATACAAACAATGGTAGATTTCATATTAGCGCTATTACCAATCTTGCTTGCACTCATAGCAACTGGAGGCGGTGTTGTATCTGTATCGTTTTTTCATCCGATTATCATTTTCTTAATGAATACGAGTGGGCTTCTTATGAATTACATCGTTCTACCACTTTTATTACTTGCAACGATATTAAGTATTGTAAGTACGATGAGTGATCAATATAAAGTTACGAAATTGTCCAAGCTTCTGCAAAACGTTAGCGTTGGGATTATCGGGATCTTTTTAACGATTTTTTTAGGAGTATTATCTGTACAAGGAACAGCGACAGCGGTTGCTGATGGGATAGCTGTGAAAACTGCTAAATTTGTAACAGGGAACTTTATTCCTGTAGTTGGAAGGATGTTTACAGAGGCAGCGGATACTGTTATTAGTGCGTCGGGGTTATTAAAAAATACAGTCGGAATTATAGGGCTCGTTATGTTATGTTTAATTGTCGCTTTTCCAGCGATTCAAATTTTTTGTATCGCGTTTATTTATAAATTCGCAGCAGCAGTATTGCAACCAGTTGGCGGAGGAGCAATTATTCAATGTTTAGATATCATTGGACGAAGCATCATTTACGTGTTTGCTTGCTTAGCTATCGTATCATTTATGTTCTTTTTAAGTATCACAATTATTATTGCTGCGGGGAACATTACGCTTATGATGCGATAGGAGGTGAAGAGTATGCAATTTGTTACAGAGTGGATTAGAAATATTATCGTTTTTTTACTCTTAGCGACAATGCTTCATCTTATTCTTCCAAACTCGAATTTGCAAAAATACGTTAAATTCGTCGTAAGTCTACTATTAGTTGTATTAATTTTAACACCTCTTTTTAAACTGTTGCAAACAGATGTAAATGAAGTAATCGCAAATTTTAATGAAGAAAAGTATGTAGCAGAGGGATCTGTAAAAAATTCAATAGATTCGAAGAAAAAAGAAATACAAGCTCTAACACGTGCATATAGTTTAGAAGAGATGGCTACCAAAATGAAAAAAGAAGTAGGAAAAGAGTTTGAGAAAAAGTATGGTATGACAGTCTCTGAAATACAAATAGTCGCAACGGAAAGGGTAGAAGAAGTAAAGTCAGCCAAAGATATTCAATCTGTTGTTGTGACGTTGAAAGAAAAAGAACGCAGTAAAAATGACGCAATTGAAACAGTAAAGCCAATTGAAATTAATACGAATGAACCTCCAAAAAAGGTAGAAGAAACGAATGTAGAAATGAAAGATTTCTTTTCAAGCAGGTGGCAACTAGAGAATAAACAAATCCAAGTTCAAACGGAAGGGAGGACAGGTAGAGTAAATGGACAATAAAGATAAAAATTCGAAGTTCTCATTTTTTCGAAACTTATTGAATGGGGATCAAAAAGAAAGCAACGAGAAGGGGAAAAAGGTAACACCTAAGTTTTTACTTGTCCTACTCATACTTGGAATTTTGCTTATGTTTTCTAGTAGTCTCTTTTCAAGTAAAAAAGAAGAAGTACCTGTATTTAAAGAACAAAAAACTCAAAACCAAGAAAAAGACGTACCAACTTTCGGACAAAAAAGTAATGATAGTATGTCAAATGTAGAAAAATATGAAAAAGCGTATGAACAAGAATTAAAAGCTGCTTTAGAAGAAATAGCAGGAGTAAAAGACGTAACGATTAAGGTGAATTTAGATTCATCTGAAGAAAAAATTTTAGAAAAAAATACAGTGAAACGCTCACAAACAACAGGTGAAACAGATAAAACAGGCGGTAAGAGGGAAGTAGAGGACGAGTCTCTTGATGAAAAGACTGTCATTATACGTGAAGGTGATAAAGAAACTCCCGTTGTTTTACGGACAGAGAAACCGAAAGTACGAGGTGTTCTCGTCGTAGCAAAAGGAGTGGATAATATACAAGTTAAAGCAATGGTAAAAGAAGCTGTGATAAGGCTGCTAGATGTACCAGCCCATCGTGTTTCAGTTTCACCGAAAAATTGATAGGGAGGAAATAAAGTGTTAAAAAAACAAACGGTTTGGCTATTAACAATGTTAAGTTTAGTTGTTGTACTATCTGTGTATTACGTAACAACTCCTGACAAAATGAATACAGCATCGCCGGCAACAGGTGAAAAGATTGGACAAGAAAAACAAGGTACTGACAAAGCAGTAACAAACGAAACGCCAAATAAAGAAACAACAAAAGAAACTCCAAGCAAGGAAACACCAAATAAAGAGACAACAAATAAAGAGACAGATAAAAAAGAAAATGCTAAAAAAGAAACAAGTAAAAAAGAGGGGAATGTATCAGTTCAATCGAGTGATGAGAATTTCACAGCTTTACGTATGCAAATGGAAGATAAGCGTAGTGCTGAAAGAGAAAAATTACAAAATGTAATAAAGTCTTCTAACGCTACTGCTGAAGAAAGAAGTAAGGCGAAAGATGGTATGGATGCAATCGCTACAATGGAAACAAAAGAAGGTTTACTTGAAACAGTTATTAAAGCTCAAGGAGGATATAAAGATGCCCTTGTAAGAGCTGATGGAACTGACATTAGAGTAACAGTGAAGGCAGCGAAACATTCACAAAAAGAAGCGAACAAAATTATACAGCTTGTAAGAAGTGAAGGCGGTTCTAAAGATGTAGGTGTGAAATTTGATCCATCAGCAAAATAAGTAGAATTTTAATCCGTGGGGGATTTCCCCCATGGATTATTAATTTTTACTAATCGCATTGTTTGTAAATAAGAACATAGAGTACTTCAAAATAATTAGATAAAAATAATAATAGAAAAAAGCTATCACTTTCGATAGTTTTTTTCTATTTCGTCTTTGTATGTGTTTTTACTATGTTCAACTCGGAATGGAGAAATACGTTGTGAATAAAAAATTAGCGGTTCATGGTGATGATGATTACTTTTTCCAGATTTGACGTGGATGAAGAGAACGAATGCCCAAACCATTACGGCAGGTAAGAAGAGCATGAGCCATATCATATGTCCACACCTCGATACAATATATTTTCTACACTTTGAACATACTATTCTTATATGAAGGAATGATGAACGGCGTGTAAACAAAAAAATAATATTTGGTAAAAATATGTTATGAACCGTAGATGTGGTGAAGAGTGGAGCGGCAATTAGATGTTTACTGTGTAGCATTTTGAAAAGGTAAGGAATGTTTTTTAGGAAGTGGTCTTGCCAATTTCGTGTGAAACTTGGTATTATTACTAGGTAATAAATTTTTTATTGGAATAATATTTTTACAGGAGTTTCGATTTATTATAAAGAAATATAAATTGGAATGTTTAAAAAATTTATCGTAAGATGGAAATAGTAAATATTTCTATTAGTAAATAAAATAAATTTTCTAATAGAATACATCGTATTTTTACAGTCAATCTAGTGTTAGTGATGAGAATCTGTAAAAACGGGACAAACAAGAGTATGGGAGTGGATTTTACATGTTTAAAATTCAAGAAGTTCGTGAATTAATTAAATTAATTGATAGCTCTAATATTGATGAATTTGAATACAAAAAAGACGGTACAACAATCAAAATGAAAAAGCGTGGTAATGAAGTTGTTGCGATGCAAGCACCTGTAGCGAAACAAGCTATGCAACCAGTAGCATCTGTTGAAGTTGAAACAGCAGTAGCGGCAGCGCAAGTAGAAGCACCAAAACAAGAAGAGAAGAAAGCTGTTCAAGATGAAAACCTACATAAGATTACCTCACCAATGGTAGGTACATTCTATTCTTCATCTTCACCTGATACACCTCCATATGTAAGTGTTGGAGACAGGGTATCGAAAGATTCTATCGTATGTATTGTCGAGGCTATGAAGTTATTTAACGAAATTGACGCTGATGTAGAGGGCGAAATTGTTGAGGTTCTTGTTAATAACGGACAGCTTGTTGAGTATGGACAACCGCTATTTCTTGTGAAAGCGTAATAAGGGAGTCTTTGTGATGATAAAAAAAGTATTAATAGCCAATCGTGGGGAAATTGCTGTACGAATTATTCGTGCTTGTAAAGAAATGGATATTGAAACAGTTGCGATTTATTCAGAAGCAGATAAAGAGTCACTTCACGTACAAATTGCAGATGAGGCGTATTGTGTAGGACCAACAGTTTCAAAAGAAAGTTATTTAAATTTGACGAACATTATTAGCGTTGCGAAGTTAACGGGCTGCGATGCTATCCATCCGGGATACGGATTTTTAGCAGAGAATGCAGATTTCGCAGAGTTATGCCGTGAATGTAACTTAATTTTTATCGGTCCAAGTCCAGAAGCTATTTCAAAGATGGGCACAAAAGACGTTGCTCGTGATACAATGGAAAAAGCAGGGGTTCCGATTGTACCAGGTTCACAAGGGATTATAAAAAATACCGAGGAAGCGATCGAGCTTGCAAATCAAATTGGATATCCAGTTATTATTAAAGCGACTGCAGGTGGCGGCGGAAAAGGTATTCGTGTTGCACGTCATGAAGAAGAGCTTGTAAAAGGAATTCAAATTACACAGCAAGAAGCTAGTACCGCTTTTGGGAACCCTGGTGTATACTTAGAAAAGTACGTTGAAGATTTCCGCCATGTTGAGATTCAAATAATGGCAGATACACACGGAAATGCCATTCATTTAGGAGAGCGTGATTGTACAATTCAGCGCCGTTTGCAGAAACTATTAGAAGAAAGTCCATCACCTGCACTTGATGAAAATGTTCGCAAGCAGATGGGTGAAGCGGCAGTTAAAGCGGCGGTAGCGGTTGATTATACAGGTGCTGGTACGGTTGAGTTTATTTATGAATATAAAACGAAAAGCTTTTATTTCATGGAGATGAATACGAGAATTCAAGTTGAGCATCCGGTTACTGAAATGGTGACAGGAATGGACTTAATTAAAGAGCAAATTCTTGTTGCTTCTGGAGAAAAGTTATCGTTACAGCAAGAAGAAGTACAATTTAATGGTTGGGCAATTGAATGCCGAATTAATGCGGAAAACCCTGCCAAAAAATTTATGCCATCTCCAGGTAAAGTAGAAATGTACTTACCACCAGGCGGATTTGGTATTCGCGTCGATTCAGCTGTATATCCGGGATATTCAATCCCACCTTTCTATGATTCGATGGTTGCTAAATTAATTGTTCACGGAAAAACACGTGAAGAGGCAATTGCAAAAATGAAGCGTGCACTCAGTGAGTTTGTCATTGAAGGCGTACATACAACAATCCCGTTCCATTTGCAATTGTTAGATCATCCTGATTTTGTAAAAGGTGAGTTTAATACGAAGTTTTTGGAAGAGCATGAACTTGTGACGCAGTGATACATTAAAGGAGGTTTTTTTCATGGCTGAACATATGTTAGATATGGGTCAAGATACAACTCTTGGTAAAGTAGAAATTGCACCAGAAGTAATTGAAGTAATTGCAGGTATTGCAGCTGCTGAGGTAGAAGGTGTGGCGGCAATGCGTGGTAATTTTGCTACAGATGTTGTTGAGAAGTTAGGTAAGAAAAATCATGGTAAAGGTGTAAAGGTTGAATTAGCAAACGAAGATATTATCGTTGACCTTTATGTTGTAATGTATTTTGGTGTAGCAATTCCAGTTGTTGCACAAAAGATTCAAGACAATATTCGCCAAGCACTCTTTACAATGACAGGACTTGAGCCAAAAGAAGTGAATGTTCACATCGTTGGCGTAACATTCGAAACACAAAAAACAGAAATTGAACCAGTGTAAGAATGAAAAAGGTGCCTAGTAACATAGGCATCTTTTTTATCGTTTCATTTCTTCACAAATTACAACCCTCTAATTGTTATACTATTTCAAAAAATAAGAAATAAAAAAGAAAATGTTTCGTTTTTCCAAAAAACGTACATTGTGATAAGATATGGAACTTGAAGTTAATCTTTTTATTATTTTTCAGCCTTGTAACCCGTGTGTGAAACGATAAATTGTGTTATTATCATTGTATTATAAGGTTGGAAAATCAATGAAAACTGTAAGAGTAAGTGAATTGACGGCTTATAAATTATAATAATATAACAAAGCATAAGGAAAGACTTGAAGCATAAAGGAGAGTTACAATGAAACGTAGGACGGCTAGAGAAAGAGCTATGCAAGCATTATACCAAATGGATATTACAGGTGAATTAGAACCGAAGGTAGCGGTGGAAAATACGCTAGATGAAGGTGAAGAAACAAATGAGTTTTTAGAATCACTTGTTGTAGGATTTGTAGACAATAAAGAAGAGATTGACGCAGCAATTCGTCAAAACTTAAAAAAGTGGAAGCTTGAGCGTATTAGTATTGTTGATCGCAGTATTTTACGTGTAGCTGTGTATGAAATGAAGTACATGGAAGAAATTCCACACAACGTAACAATTAACGAGGCAATTGAAATTGCTAAAACATTTGGGGATGAGGAATCTCGTCGTTTTATTAACGGCGTTTTATCTAATATAAAAGATACACTGTAATTTCTTTAAGGGGGAATCTTAAAATGGTAGCAGTAATCATCAAAGGAAATGAAGTTGCGGAGAAAAAACGAGCACAATTAACAGAAGAAGTTGTGAAGTTGAAAGAGCAAGGGATTGTACCAGGATTAGCAGTGATTTTAGTGGGAGAAGATCCAGCATCTCGTTCTTACGTAAAAGGAAAAGAAAAAGGCTGTGAACAAGTAGGAATTTATTCTGAGCTAATTGAACTTCCTGAAACGATTACTGAGGAACGTTTGCTTGCTGAAATCGATCGCTTAAATGGCGATGACCGCATTAATGGCATATTAGTGCAATTACCTTTACCAAAACATATTGAAGAAAAAGCTATCATTGAAAGAATTTCACCAGAAAAGGATGTAGATGGATTTCACCCAATCAGCGTGGGACGTATGATGACGGGACAAGATACATTCCTTCCATGTACACCGCATGGTATTGTAGAATTAGTAAAAGAAACGAATCTTGATATTTCGGGAAAACATGTTGTAATAATTGGAAGAAGTAATATTGTCGGCAAACCAGTGGGGCAATTGTTCTTAAATGAAAATGCAACTGTCACATATTGTCATTCTAAGACGCAAAATATTAAAGAATTATCGAAGTTAGCTGATATTTTAATCGTAGCTGTTGGACGACCTAAAATGGTAACAGCTGATTATATGAAAGAAGGCGCGGTTGTAATTGACGTTGGTGTGAATCGATTAGAAACAGGCAAGCTTTGTGGTGATGTTGACTTTGACAACGTGTTAGACGTTGCGGGTTACATTACGCCTGTGCCAAAGGGTGTTGGTCCAATGACGATTACAATGCTTCTTCATAATACTGTTGAATCTGCCAAACGCGCAGGTGTCGTTTGTAAATAATTTGAGTCGGCTATGAGGAGAGAGAAATGGAGAAACAATATTTAACCGTTACAGCATTAACACGCTATATAAAAACAAAAATAGAATATGACCCGCATTTACAGTCTGTTTGGTTAAAAGGTGAAATTTCCAACTTTAAAAATCATAGTCGTGGTCACATGTATTTTACATTGAAAGACGAAAATGCCAGAATCGCAGCGGTTATGTTTGCGGGCCATAATCGTAATATTAAATTCAGACCTGAAAATGGGATGAAGGTACTTGTAAAAGGGAAAATCTCTGTTTACGAGGCGAGTGGTTCTTATCAAATTTATATTCAAGACATGCAACCTGACGGAGTCGGAAATTTGCATTTGGCTTACGAACAATTAAAAGTTCGTTTAGAGGAAGAAGGATTGTTTTCTCAAGTTTATAAAAAAATAATCCCTCCTTATGCTAAAACAATAGGGGTAATTACGTCGCCAACAGGAGCTGCGATTCGTGATATCATAACAACGATTAAACGTCGTTATCCAATTGGGAATGTTATTGTATTTCCAGTACTTGTACAGGGGGAGTCAGCAGCTCCCTCGATTGTACAAGCGATTCGTACAGCGAATGAAATGGGAGATATAGATGTATTAATTGTTGGGCGCGGGGGAGGTTCTATTGAGGAATTATGGGCTTTCAATGAGGAAGTGGTTGCAAGAGCAATCTTTAAGAGCGAAATTCCTATTATTTCAGCAGTAGGGCATGAAACAGATTTTACAATCGCAGATTTTGTTGCCGATTTACGTGCACCAACACCGACTGCAGCAGCTGAACTAGCAGCACCGAACGTTATAGAGTTACAAGAAAAGGTATTACAAAGAACTCTAAGATTGCAAAGAGCAATGAGAGAGTTAGTACATAAAAAAGAAGAAAAATTACAAGTATTGCAAAAATCTTATGCATTCCGTTATCCAAGACAAGTATATGAACAAAAGGAAGAGCAATTAGATAGAGCGTTAGAACAGCTTGTTTTAGCGAAAGAGCGCTACATTGATAAAAAGGTGAATCAGTTAAAACAGCTTTCATTTTATTTAGAGAAGCACCACCCGTCTCAAAAAATTATACAAACAAAGGTAGCGATTGAAACGTTGCAAAAGCAATTACAACGTGAAATGCAAACATTACTTCAAACGAAAGAATTTGTCTTTGTAAGAGCTGCTCAAAAACTTGAAGCATTAAGTCCGCTTAAAGTAATGATGAGAGGGTACGGGCTTGTATATGATGAAGAGAAGCAAGTGTTAAAAAGTGTGAAAGATGTCAGCCTTGGAGATGCTGTTTCAGTTCAATTACAAGATGGAATACTAGATTGTAGCGTATCAGGCAAAGAGGAGCGTGAATTGAATAATGGAAAATAAAGTGAGTTTTGAAGAGGCAATTTCGCAACTTGAGCATCTCGTATCTAAGCTAGAGCAAGGTGATGTACCTTTAGAAGAAGCGATTTCTTATTTTAAAGAGGGTATGGAATTATCTAAGCTTTGCGATGAGAAGTTGAAGAACGTACAAGAACAAATGGCAGTTATTCTTGGAGAAGATGGAGAGCTTGAACCGTTTACTGCTTTAGGAGATGAAGCATAGTGACAATCGCTTTTGATACTTTTTTGAAAGAAAGTAAAACTTTCGTAGAAGAGAAGCTTGTAAGCTATGCAAATGAATTACAATGTCCAAATGTACTTCGGGAAGCGATGGCATATTCTTTGGAAGCGGGTGGAAAACGTCTCCGCCCGTTACTTTTATTTGCAACATTACAAGCGTTTGGGAAAGAAAGAAATCTTGGAGTAGGTGCAGCTTGTGCTCTTGAAATGATACATACATACTCGTTAGTTCATGATGATTTACCTTGTATGGATGATGATGATTTAAGAAGAGGAAAGCCCACGAATCATAAAGTATTTGGTGAAGCAATGGCAGTTTTAGCAGGAGATGGTTTGTTGACGTATGCTTTTCAAATTGTTATGGCATATGAGCAAAAAGAAATCTCTGCTGAAAAAAAAGTAAGACTTGTACTTGAGCTTGCAAAAGCAGCTGGGCCGGAAGGAATGGTTGGCGGACAAGTGGCGGATATGGAAGCTGAAGGGAAACAACTTACGATTGATGAGTTAGAGTATATTCATAAGCATAAGACCGGGAAACTACTTGAATTCGCTGTACTTGCAGGAGCGATACTTTCTAATGCTACAAAAGAGCAGGAAGAAAAGTTACTTGAGTTTGCAAAAAATATTGGCCTAGCTTTCCAAATTCGAGATGATATTTTAGATGTAGAAGGAACCGAAGAAGAGATTGGAAAACCGATTGGTAGTGATGTTTCCAACGAAAAGAGCACATATACGACGTTATTTACTGTAGATAGAGCAAAGAATATTTTAGAAGAAACAATTGCAAAAGCAAAAGATGCGATTAGCTCCTTGCAATTACAAGATGAATATTTACTATCTATTTGCGATTTGATTGCAAAACGTAATAACTAATATAACAGCGTTTTCATTTGTTGAGTCATTCATCATTTTATGATATAAATGTAGGAAAAGGTTTTTCTTTTCTTGTTATTGGCAAAAATATATGTAGATTACATTGCCGTTATCACTTCGTGTTAGCGGCTATTTTTTTCAACGCATAAAGAAATATGGTTTATAATAGGATTAGGGCACAATAGACTGGTTGATAGCAGGGTAAGATAAAGGATAGAAAAGAAAATTTCTTGTGTTGTGTAAATGTTTTTTATAATATTTGACATGTTGACAGATTATGAAATGAAAGTGAGTGATCCATGTGGATCTAACGCAAATTCAAAACCCTAGTTTTTTGAAAGATATGTCTATCAGTGAACTAGAGGGATTGAGTGAGGATATTCGTAAATTTTTAATTGAAGAGCTCTCTCAAACAGGTGGACATATTGCACCTAACTTAGGTGTAGTAGAACTCACAATTGCTCTGCATAAATTATTTGATAGTCCGAAAGATAAATTTTTATGGGATGTAGGACATCAATCCTATGTACATAAAATTTTAACAGGACGTGCGAAGGAATTCGGTACATTAAGGCAATATCAAGGTCTATGTGGTTTTCCAAAACGTTGTGAGAGTGAGCACGATGTATGGGAAACAGGTCATAGCTCGACATCACTATCTGCTGCAATGGGAATGGCTTTAGCACGTGATTTAAAGAAAACGAAAGAATATGTTATACCAATCATTGGAGATGGTGCTTTAACAGGTGGAATGGCCTTAGAGGCATTGAACCATATTGGGCATGAAAAAACAGACATGATTGTTATTTTGAATGACAATGAAATGTCAATTGCACCAAACGTTGGTGCGCTTCATAATGTACTTGGTCGTTTACGTACCGCAGGAAAATACCATTGGGTAAAAGATGAACTAGAGTATATATTGAAAAAAATCCCAGCAGTCGGTGGAAAAGTGGCTGCAACAGCAGAGAAAATAAAAGATAGTCTTAAATATTTACTAGTATCAGGCGTCTTTTTCGAAGAGTTAGGCTTTACATATTTAGGTCCAGTCGATGGGCACGATTATGAAAAGTTATTCGAAACGTTGCAATATGCAAAGAAAACAAAAGGTCCAGTACTTGTTCATGTGATTACGAAAAAAGGAAAAGGTTATAAACCAGCTGAGAGTGACGTAATTGGAACTTGGCATGGAACAGGCCCGTATAAAATTGAGTCAGGTGACTTCGTTAAACCGAAGGAAGTTGCACCAGCATGGAGTGCTGTTGTTAGTGAAACAGTACTTAAGTTGGCGAGAGAAGATGAGCGTATTGTTGCAATTACGCCTGCAATGCCTGTTGGATCGAAACTTGAGAAATTCCAAAAGGAATTCCCGAATCGTATGATCGATGTAGGTATTGCAGAACAGCATGCTACAACAATGGCAGCAGGTATGGCAACGCAAGGGATGAAACCATTCTTAGCAATTTATTCAACGTTTTTACAAAGAGCATATGACCAAGTTGTTCATGATATATGTCGTCAAAATTTAAATGTTTTCATCGGAATAGATCGCTCTGGATTAGTAGGAGCAGACGGTGAAACACATCAAGGTGTATTTGATATCTCGTTTTTACGTCATTTACCGAATATGGTAATAATGATGCCAAAAGATGAAAATGAAGGACAACATTTAGTGTATACGGCGATGCAATATGAAGATGGACCAATCGCTTTACGTTATGCACGTGGTAATGGTCTTGGCGTTCATATGGACGAAGAATTAAAGGCAATTCCAATCGGCACATGGGAAACGTTAAAAGAAGGTACGCAGGCAGCTATTTTAACATTTGGTACGACAATTCCAATGGCAATGGAAGCAGCAGAGCGTCTTGAAAAGGCTGGAGTTTCAGTGAAAGTAGTGAACGCTCGCTTTATTAAACCAATGGATGAAGCGTATTTACATGATCTCTTAGGAAAAAATATACCGATTTTAACGATTGAAGAAGCTTGTTTAATCGGTGGTTTTGGAACTGGAGTAGTTGAATTTGCATCTGAGAACGGATACCATAGTGCATTAATTGAAAGAATGGGTATTCCAGATCGTTTCATAGAGCACGGTAGTGTAACAAAATTATTAGAAGAAATTGGTTTAACGACAGATGCTGTTGTAGACCGTATTCATACAATGATTCCATCAAAACAAAAAAGGGCGTAACAAATGAGTGCAAAAAAAGAAAGAGTAGATGTACTATTAGTAGAGCGAGGGCTTATAGAAACACGTGAGAAAGCGAAACGTGCTATTATGGCTGGACTCGTATATGCGAATGAGATGAGACTCGATAAGCCAGGAGAGAAGATCCCACAAGATACAGAGATTACGGTAAAGGGACAAGTTATGCCGTATGTAAGCCGTGGTGGTTATAAACTTGAAAAGGCACTGGAGACATTTCATCTAGATTTACAAGATAAAGTTATGATAGATATTGGTTCATCAACTGGTGGCTTTACAGATTGTGCGCTTCAAAATGGAGCGAAACTATCTTATGCATTAGATGTAGGATATAATCAATTGGCGTGGAAATTGCGTCAAGATGAGCGTGTTGTCGTAATGGAACGTACAAATTTCCGTTACGTGACACCAGCAGACTTAGAGCGTGGTTTACCACAATTTGCTAGTATAGATGTTTCATTTATATCATTAAAACTAATACTGCCAGTTTTAAAAACAATGCTTATGCTTAACGGTGATGTAGCAGCGTTAATTAAACCGCAGTTTGAAGCTGGAAGAGAGCAAGTTGGGAAAAAAGGCATTGTTCGTGATAGAAAAGTGCATGAAGCTGTCGTAGAAATGATTGTCGATTTTGCTTTAAAAGAAGGCTATGATGTAGAAGGGTTAACATTCTCACCGATTACGGGTGGAGACGGTAATATTGAATTCTTAATTCATTTAAAATGGCATGGTGAACGTGATGAGAGTGGCAAAAATCATTCTCCAATTTCTATTGAGCAAGTTGTTACAGAAGCGCATGACGTTCTAAAACAAAAAGGAAAAGGGGAATAACATATGTTGTTCCTCTTTTTGCTGTAATTGTATAATGATTGTAAAAACAATTGTGTACAAGTAACGAATTATAAGTTAACATAAATAAGTGAAGTATACCAATGTTTAAACTATGGTAAGAGATAGTGTGAGGTGCAAATGTATGAATAAAGGTCAGCGCCATATTAAAATCAGGGAAATTATTGCGAACAAAGAAATCGAAACACAAGATGAATTAGTTGATATTTTACGTAATGAGGGATTTAATGTAACGCAAGCAACAGTATCGCGCGATATTAAAGAACTGCACTTAGTGAAGGTGCCATTACATGATGGTCGCTATAAATATAGCTTGCCAGCAGATCAACGGTTTAACCCGTTACAAAAATTAAAACGAAATCTAGTGGATTCATTTGTAAAATTAGACACGGCAGGACATATGCTTGTGCTAAAAACATTGCCTGGTAACGCTCATTCACTTGGAGCACTTATTGATCATTTAGAGTGGGATGAGATCATCGGAACCATCTGTGGTGATGATACTTGCCTAATTATTTGCCGTACACCTGAGGATACAGGTGTTGTCTCTGATCGTTTCTTAAATATGTTGTAACAAAAAAATCTTGTTTGCTTTCCTCTGTAAAGTGGAAAGTGAACAGGATTTTTTTAGCGGTTAAAAATGTGAATTTTTAATTGTAATATAATATTTTGTTTGAATAAAATTAGAAAATAGGTGGATTGACCCGTAAAACGAATGTTTGGTACAATGGAGCGGGTTAGAAGAGTACATACAAACATATAGTATGACTATTTGAATAAAGAACTGAAAAAAGCCCTTAGTAGGGGATTAGTTTATAACGAGGTGAATGGGGCATTGTTATCGGAATTATCGATTAGAAACTTTGCTATTATTGAGGCATTAAATATTTCTTTTCAAAAAGGTTTAACAGTTTTAAGTGGTGAAACAGGAGCTGGAAAATCGATTATTATTGATGCGATTAGTTTACTTGTAGGTGGCCGTGGTTCAGCGGAATTTGTTCGATACGGAACAGAAAAAGCTGAGATAGAAGGGTTATTTTATGTGGAAGACGACAAGCATCCATGTATTGAAAAGGCAGAAGAGTTAGATATAGAAATAGAAGACGGCATGATTATTTTGAAGCGTGATATTGCTGCAAACGGAAAGAGTGTATGTCGTGTAAATGGGAAACTTGTCACCCTTAGTATATTAAAAGAGATTGGCAAAACGCTTGTTGATATTCATGGACAGCACGAAACGCAAGACTTAATGAATGAAGAGCGACATCTGTTTATGCTCGATCATTTTGATGGGGAGCGTATTGTTAAACAGTTGGATATATATCAAAATGTATACGCTGACTATGAGAAATTAAAAAAACAATTGAAATCGTTAAGTGAAAATGAACAACAAATGGCACATCGCTTAGATTTAATTCAATTTCAGCATGAAGAAATCCGTAAGGCTGATTTAAAGATGGATGAAGAAAATGAATTAACTGAGGAACGATTGCAAATTTCTAATTTTGAAAAGATTTATAAAGCGTTAGGTGATGCATATCGTTCGTTAAGTGCTGACGGACAAGGATTAGATAATGTAAGAAGTGCAATGGGACAAATGGAGAGTATTACACATTTAGATGAAGTATATCAAGAAAATCATGATTCAATTGCAAATAGCTATTACTTATTAGAAGAAGTTGCGTATCAACTTAGAGAAAATCTCGATATGATGGAATATGATCCGAATCGTCTAGATGAAATTGAAACACGTTTAAATGAAATTCGTATGCTAAAGAGAAAATATGGAAATAATGTAGAAGAGATTTTAGCGTATGCTGATAAAATTGAGCAAGAAATTTTTACGATTGAAAATAAAGACGTTCATATTGAAGCGACGAAGAAGCAGTTAAAGGAATTAGAAAGTGTTATTCTGAAAGAAGCAACGTTGTTAAGTAATATGCGTCATGAACTTGCAGAGCATCTTACAAATGCTATTCATCAAGAATTAAAAGAACTATATATGGAAAAAACGAAATTTGAAGTGAGAATCATGAAGAGAGAAGGAAATGCAGAAGAACCTCTTGTGGAAGGCGCACCGGTGCGCCTTACGGCGGACGGCTATGATCACGTGGAGTTTTATATTTCAACGAATCCCGGTGAACCGTTAAAACCACTTTCAAAGGTCGCTTCTGGTGGAGAGTTATCTCGTATTATTTTAGCTTTAAAAAGTATTTTTTCTAAACATCAAGGTATTGCATCTGTTATTTTTGATGAAGTGGATACTGGTGTGAGTGGTCGAGTTGCACAGGCTATTGCGGAAAAAATTTATCGTGTATCAGTAAACTCACAAGTGCTTTGTATTACGCACTTACCTCAAGTAGCTTCAATGGCGGATTCGCATTTATTTATTCGAAAACAGGTAGCGAATGATCGGACAATTACATCAGTTACCGTTTTAACTATGGAGGATAAAGTAACAGAAATAGCTCGAATGATTTCTGGTGTGGAAATTACAGATTTAACGACAGAACATGCGAAAGAGTTACTTACGCAAGCGCATCATTTTAAACAGACAGCAGAGGCTATCCAGTAATGGATAGCTTTTTTTCTCAAATGAAGATTTCTTAATTCTTCCGGTTATAAATAAAGCACTGCAAGGAGAGATTAAAAAGTGAAGCCAAGAGGCTGAATGTGGGGTAGGAGCGAGGAGAGTGAACAAATTGAAATTAGAAAGATTTCGAAAAATAATAGGTCTTTGTCTCCTTGTTTCTTTAGTTTTTATTGGATGTTTTAAGCCGCTTCGGACGTTTATTTCATCCCCGAAGCAACTTGTTGTTTTTGAAGGACAACAATCAGAAATAGCTTCATTACCAGTTTTTAAAGCTTCATCTACAAATAGCCATGTATTTACAGTGAGTTCGAATGAACAAAAACAAGGACTTATGGTAAATTCTCATCAAAATGGTGAAGCGGACATGGTGTTCCAAATCGCTGGTTTTCCAGTAAAAAAAGTAAATGTGAAAGTATTAAAAGATTTTAAAGTTATTCCAGGTGGACAATCAATTGGTGTGAAATTAAACACAAAAGGTGTACTTGTTGTAGGCCATCATTTAATTCAAACTGAAAAAGGTAAAATATCTCCTGGTGAAACAGCTGGTGTGCAAATTGGAGATATGATTACTGAAATTAATGGTAAAACAATTGAAAGAATGAGTGATGTCGCACCATTTATTCATAGTAGTGGTGAAACAGGTGAACCACTTAACCTTGTTTTGTTAAGAGATGGAAAATACATTCGCACGAAATTAACACCACAAAAAGACAGTGGGGAATCGTCTTATCGTATTGGCTTATATATTCGTGATTCGGCAGCTGGAATCGGAACAATGACATTTGTTCATCCAGATTCTATGAAATACGGAGCACTGGGTCATGTCATTTCTGATAATGATACGAAAAAGCCGATTCAAGTTGAAGATGGACAAATTATGCGTTCGACAGTTACATCGATTGAAAGAGGTAGTCATGGGAATCCAGGAGAGAAGTTAGCAAGGTTCTCACCAGATCGTGAAGTGATTGGCAATATTACAATAAATAGTCCGTATGGTATTTTTGGAAAATTAAATACAAATATGACAAACGGCGTAATGGATAAAGCAATGCCTATCGCATTATCTCATCAAGTAAAAGAAGGGCCGGCAAAAATATTAACAGTTATTGATCAAGATAAAGTAGAAGCATTTGATATTGAAGTTGTTAGTACGGTACCGCAAAAATTTCCAGCTACAAAAGGTATGGTAATAAAAGTAACAGATAAGCGTTTATTAGCAAAAACAGGTGGTATCGTACAAGGGATGAGTGGAAGTCCAATTGTACAAAACGGGAAAGTAATCGGAGCCGTTACACATGTATTTGTCAATGATCCAACATCAGGGTACGGTGTTCATATTGAATGGATGTTACATGAGGCTGGAATTAATATTTATGATCAAGAAAAAAAAGCGAGCTAATTTATTCATTAGCTCGCTTTTCTATTGAAAAATTCGTTGAAATTTTGTAAAAGCTCCGCAAGAGATGTTTTTTGTTGTAAAATATAAGCAAAGGGTTGAACGTTTCGTTGTATTTCTATGATGGAATGTGTTGCGAAAGGGAATAAATGAACGATAAACATATTTTTTTGTGATTTTATCGGAAAGTAACAAACTTTAAAAGGGAATTTTCACACAATTGTCGAACAATTCATGTAGCCTAGAAGGATACACATGTCGGAGAATCGATTCGGTAAGGGAGGAAAAGCTGTGGAGAAAATTAAAGTATGTCTTGTGGATGATAATAAAGAATTAGTATCAATGCTAGAGAGTTATGTAGCTGCTCAAGATGATATGGAAGTAATCGGTACTGCTTATAATGGTCAAGAGTGTTTAAACTTATTAACAGATAAGCAGCCTGATGTACTCGTTTTAGACATTATTATGCCACATTTAGATGGTTTAGCTGTACTAGAGAAAATGCGACATATTGAAAGGTTAAGACAGCCTAGCGTAATTATGTTAACAGCATTTGGACAAGAAGATGTGACGAAAAAAGCAGTTGACCTAGGTGCTTCATATTTCATATTAAAACCATTTGATATGGAGAATTTAACTAGTCATATTCGTCAAGTGAGTGGCAAGGCAAATGCTACTATTAAACGTCCATTACCATCTTTCCGATCAGCAACAACAATAGATGGAAAACCGAAAAACTTAGATGCAAGTATTACGAGTATTATTCATGAAATTGGTGTACCTGCTCATATTAAAGGGTACATGTACTTACGAGAAGCGATTTCTATGGTGTACAATGATATCGAATTACTAGGGTCTATTACGAAAGTATTATATCCAGATATTGCAAAGAAATATAATACAACAGCGAGCCGTGTCGAGCGTGCAATCCGTCACGCGATTGAAGTAGCGTGGAGCCGTGGAAATATTGATTCTATTTCGTCCTTATTTGGTTATACAGTATCCATGTCAAAAGCAAAACCTACGAACTCTGAGTTTATCGCAATGGTTGCGGATAAGTTGAGACTTGAACATAAGGCTAGCTGAGAGTATAAATAGCAAAGCTGACGATGAAATCTAGAAACAATACTAATTTTAAAAAAATAAAAGTTTCATTCAAAGGCAAATGAATTTTATGATTCATTTGCCTTTTTATTTTGTAGAGAAGTAAAATTTTTTTGTAAATTAAAGGCTCATTCAACTCCCTAGGATATAAAGTCTATATTTAGAAGGATTACTTATAAGGGCACGGTCTTTTATATAATATTTTGCGAGAGGTTTTAATGAATACAGATGGGGGGACGAGAGCGGAAAAATAAAATATTAACTTGGCTAGGGATAGTAGTGGTTATAGGGGCTTGTGGTGGTGGCGACCTTTTGGATATTAAAACTTGGAGATTATCCAGTAGATAAACAAGCAAGTGCTGAAATAGATAAAAAGGAGAATCGCTGGTAGTAGGTAGAGGGGAGATGGGGATCTATATGTTACTGGAAATTCTACTGAAAGCGAAGCAACTACAGCGATGCAAAACAAGTGTAATAAAGTGAAACTATAAGTAGTGGAGGTATCCATCCCTCCCCTCTTATTAGTGCGAACGACGTCCTAATAAGAGGCCAATTGAATTTTTTATTGCTGAAAGAAGCTAATATTTAAATTAATAAATAAAATATTATGTTGAAAGATCAGATTAACAATTGACAGTTTAAGGTAGATGATGTAAAATTTTGTTGATTTTTATATTGTGAAAGCTATAGTAAATAAAGAGGTATATTTACTATAAGCTTTCGTATTTCTAGATTCTTTTTTAAAAAATATGACAAAATAGGTTGTAATTTATACTTAAAAAGAGCTGGAAGGATAATGCTAGTTGCATGTTTGTCTGGCAAAAAACGATGACGTAATGGCATGCATATAAAGGAGATAAAAAATGCAGACAAAGTGGTTAAAATGGGAAGTTATAGCAGTTGTTGTTGCGGCAATAGTAATGATTGGTTTATTACTTATTAAGCCTATTGTTGGTCTCGCTGACAATGGTGACTTTGAACGTATTATGATTCAAATTGGATTGGCTTATCCAGATCCAAATGAAGCGAGGGTAGATAAATACTTTTCATTTATCCATCATTTATATGCTTATGTGAATCCAGCTGCAGGTGATTATGTTTCTTCGCAGTTGTTTCTCATGGTTCCAGCTTTATGGATTGGTAAAATATTACCAGGACCTTGGTTTGATATACGAGTTCTAGCGGTCGAATATATTATGATTTTTCTTCTAGCACTATATCTAATTGTCAAACTGAATAAAACGAATAATAAAATCGTGAATGGTTTTCTTGTAACGTTAACAATTGTTGTTTTTGCAGATATTGGATACATACTATATTTTAATTCTATGTATGGTGAAGCTGTAACGTATGTGTTTCTATTTTTAACAATTGCATTAGGAATACAACTTGCGCGTCAGAAACATCCGTCTATTTGGTTAGTTATTTTGTTTTATATATCAGCAATAATGCTAGCTTGTTCTAAAACGCAGTATACACCAGCAGGATTTATAGCAGCATTACTTACTATTAGACTATGGTTTATACGCAAGGATAAAGTATGGAGAAGTGTAATTGTATCAATGACGGCATTACTTTTAATTTTATCTTTCATTTGTTATAAAAGCTCACCTGCATGGATTGATAAAATTAATATATATCAAACAGTATTTTATGGGGTTCTTAAAGATTCTCCAAACCCAGAACAAGATTTACGTGATCTTGGAGTTGACCCAGAACTTGCTGTAAATGCAGGAACTCATTTTTGGTCTAATGCAGCGATACCACAGGAAGACCCGAGATTGCATAAAGAATTATATAATAAAATAAAATTCCCTGATATCGCCAAATTTTATTTGACGCATCCACAAAGATTTTGGAGTAAACTAGAGGCAACAGCTGAATATGCTTGGACTATCCGACCGTCCGTTGATGGGGTTGCTTTTCTTGGTAATTATGAGAAAAAAGATAATCCAGTTCCCGCTACTCAAGTGGAGACATTTTCTTTATGGAGTCATGTGAAAGAGCAATATCATCCAAATGGATTCATATGGATTGTTCTTTTATACGTTTTATATGGACTAGGAATTTTGCTAGAATACAGAAGAGCTAAGACGCATAGTGAGCGGCTTATTCCTGACATATTTACAGCGGTAGCTATAATTGGCATGATTTCTTATGTGGTCCCATTTGTTGGAAGTGGAGAAGGGGATTTCGCTAAGCATTTATTTTTATTTACAGTTTGCTTAGACGTAATGTTAGTAAGTGGGATTTGGTGGTTAGCGAAAGGTAGATTACAATAAAAACTTAGTTAATAGAGGATAATAGTCAGTGGAGATAGATAAAAAAAGCTGACTAAAATTCCACTGTATTTTATGATTATTTACGATACTAATCTTCATCGTTATGTAAGAAAAACTATTTGAAATACGAAACGAACTAGATTATTATTATTTAAGAGTCTATAATGGTGTATATTGGAAAGATTTTAGGAGGATGGACATGGAATTTTTGAGCGGAAAAGTAGTTACCGTGTTATTAGCATTGTTTTTTATCATTACAGTATATGTTAATATTAATACGGTATACTATGTAATCATTTCCTTTTTTGGATTTGGTAAAGCGAAACGTGATTATGAAATAATTGAAGATAAGACAAAGTTTTTAATATTAGTTGCAGCACATAATGAAGAGAAAGTAATTGGTTCAACTATTGATAATTTAAGAAAAATTCAATACCGAGATGATTTGTATGATATTTATGTTGTAAATGATAATAGTACGGATAGAACAGGTGCTATTTGTGAAGAAAAGGGAATGAAATATGTTAATACAAGTGAACAGCTATTTCCTCGTGAAGGCGTAGGGAAACCAGCAGGTTTACAATATGCGTTACGTCATTTAGGATTTGATAAACTGACTGAAAAATATGACTGTTTAATGATTTTAGATGCTGATAATCATGTCGATTCGAATGTTTTACAAGAGTTAAATTCACAGTACATTGCTAAAGATAAGCCAGAAGCGATTCAAATTTATTTAGATTCAAAAAACTCAGCGACTAATTTATCGCTTGGTTATGCTATGAGCTATTACTTAACAAATCGTTTCTTCCAGCTGGCAAAATATCGTCTGGGATTACCGAATGCTATTGGTGGAACTGGGTTCATTGTTAAAATGGAGTACTTAATGAAACATGGTGGTTTCCGTTTTGATTCGCTAACAGAGGATTTAGAATTAGAGATGGAAATTGTTAAAGATAATGGAAGAGTATTATGGAATCACTTTGTTCGAGTATACGATGAAAAACCAGATAACTTTAAAATTAGTATTAAACAACGTACGCGTTGGTCTCAAGGGCATTGGTATGTTGCATTTACAAACTTTAAACCTATGGTAAAAAAACTGTTTACTGAAAAAGGGAAAATAAGAATTATTGACCAGTTGTTTTATCTATTCGGAATGACTCGTGCAGTTCAAATGACAATAACCTTGATAGGTATTTTAATTGCTTTAGGATATGTTGTTGCGACGCAATCATATCAAGATATCCCTGCAATAGGGAAACGTTTAGTTGCGATGATTTTAGGTGCGAGTATTCTTTCTTTAATATTATTCCTGTATCAATTTGTTGTTTGTATGTATTATGCAGTTAAGGTAGATACAAATAGAAAGTATAAACTTATCCAAATGAGTTTTTCTATCTTTTATTACGCATATACGTTTGTTTATGCTCAAATTGTTGGTCTAATTAAATGGAAGCAACAACATACATGGGTGAAAACAGAGCATAATAAGACAACGATAAATCATAAAGCGGATAAATGATAAAGGTTTAATATATTTCCAATAGAGAAATGAAAGAGCGATGCCATGAGGCAACGCTCTTTCATTTTTTTGTTCAAAGAATGCTTGTAAGAAAGCGATTAGTTGTGGGATCAGTAGGAGAATAAGACAAGATAACTTATCTGGTGGAAGTTTCACTGTATGGAAGATGTACTTGTGATAGTATATGTAGTAAGGATAAATTAAAAAGTCCTGCAAAACAGGACCATATTATTCTTCGTCTTTATTTTGTTTTTCTAATTCAACTAGCTTTTGAATTAAAATGTGTTGTGGCATATGCATGAGCTGTTCGAGCGGCACACCTAATGCTTTTGATAAGCGAACTGCAGTGTCTGGAGAAATTTGTAATGGTCTCATAGAAGTACCTCCTTTTTCGTATAGTATAGCATAAGATTGGGGGAGTGAGGATGACTCTTATATTTGCACATCGTGGTGCAGCGGGAACGTATCCGGAAAATACAATGGTTTCATTTGAAGCGGCGGAGGCTTTTAGAGCGGACGGAATTGAGCTTGATGTTCAACTAACGAAAGATGGAAAGGTTGTCGTCATTCATGATGAAACGGTGGATCGGACAACAAATGGAAAAGGTGCGGTTCGAAATTATTTATATGAGGATTTATGTAAGTTGGATGCGAGTTATAAATTCGGTGATAAAGTAGGTTTTTGTAAAATACCTCTTCTAGAAGAAGTATTAGAATGGCTCGCCAAAACGAAATTGCTACTCAATATTGAATTTAAAAATAATAAAATCCCATACAGAGGTTTAGAAGAAGAGGTTATAACACTTGTACGTAAGTTTAGTCTAGAAGATCGTGTTGTATTTTCTTCGTTTAATCACTACAGTATGAAAAAATGTCATATGATGGCTCCGGATATTCAAACAGCTATTTTATATCGTGAAGGTTTGCATAGTCCGTGGGCATATGCAAAAAAAATGGGGGCAACAGCAGTACATCCTAATTATCGTTACCTTCAAGATGCCATAGCTATACTAACAATGGAAAGTGGTGTAGAGGTTCGCCCCTATACAATAAATGAAGAAACTCTTATGCGTAAATATTTTGATATGAATATTTCGGCGATTATTACCGATTATCCTGAAACAGCAAGAACTTTATTGCCGATAAAAAAATGAGACCTAATATAAAGGTCTCATTTTTTATTTATCAAGCTCTTTGTTGTAGGACTCATCATCAGTTAGAAATGGACAAAACCCTGGTGATTAAAGTTTTACTTTATCTTCTAAAGCGAGCTTGAACTTTATTGCGTTTACGGTCTCGGTGTAAGACGAAGCCACCAAAGATGTAAAACCCGAGTGCGAAGCAGAGAGCGCCAATAAAAAACTGTAACCATAGTATAGAAATTGGGGGGAATAAAATCCCAAATACAGTATCTCTCATTAACTTAATGCCGAATACAGCTAATGAAATAGGGATGAGTGCTAATAATAGAGCAAGGTAACGCTGCATACATAACGCTCCTTTTCAGATTATTTAGTATATTACAATGATGTTATATGAGAAGGGGGTTTGTCAAGAGGGGGCTGAGCGAGTAAGATAAAGGTGTGAAAAATTTTGCAGAGATACTTCGAGAGGAAGTGTAATGTATGAAACAAAAGGTTTTAATTGTTGGTGCAGGTGAAGGTGGAAGTACACTGCTGAATCTGTTACAAAGTTCGAATATATTTCAAATTATAGGGGTTATTGATATAAATCCGATTGCGCAAGGATTACAAATTGCTAAGGAAAATGGGATTGCGATTGGAGAGAGTGTAACTCCGTTTCTTTCTATGCATATCGATGTCATATTTGATATGACAGGTGACGATGGTTTACATAAAGTTTTACTAGAGAAAAAGCATAAAGATACTCTTCTCATTCCAGGTGATATTGCGAAAATTGTTACGAAATTAGCGCATGAGAAGGAAGGTTTAATTGGACAGTTAGAGGAACAGACGCAACAAGGAGAATTAATTTTAAATTCTACACATGACGGTATGATTGTAATTGATAAAGAGGGACAAGTCCGTCTTTTTAATAAAAGTGCAGAGCGTATTATCGGATATAAAAAAGAAGACGCGATAGGGAAATATATTTTAGAAGTTATTCCAACTAGTAAGCTGCTTCGCATTATACGTACGAAACAAATAGAAGTAAATTATGAACTGACGTTAGAAAATGAAAAGAAAATTATTACAACACGTATTCCAATATTAAAAGAAGGAGGAGAGGTTCAAGGGGCATTTGCGATTTTTAAAGATATTACAGAAGTTGTAGATTTAGCGGAAGAAGTTACAGATTTAAAAGAAATTCAAACGTTACTAGAGGCAATTATCAATTCATCTGAAGAAGCAATTTCGGTTGTCGATGAGAAAGGAAGAGGATTAGTTATAAACCCTGCTTATACGAAGTTAACGGGTTTAACAGAAGAAGATATTCTTGGACAACCGGCTACAACTGATATTGTGGAAGGTGAAAGTATGCATATGAAAGTACTTCGAACGCGTAGGGCGGTACGCGGGATACATATGAAGATTGGGCAAAAGAAGCGCGATGTAATTGTAAACGTAGCACCCGTTATTGTTGATGGGATATTAAAAGGAAGCGTCGGTGTAATTCGTGACGTATCAGAAATTCAAAAGTTAACAAATGAGTTGAATAGAGCGAGACAGATTATTCGTACATTAGAAGCAAAATATTCATTTGATGATATTGTCGGAAATTCAGATGAAACAACTGCAGCTATCGAGCAGGCGAAACTTGGGGCGAATACACCGGCAACAGTATTGTTACGCGGAGAATCTGGAACGGGTAAAGAATTATTTGCACATGCGATCCATAATGGAAGTAATCGAAAATATAATAAGTTCGTCCGTGTAAACTGTGCGGCGATTTCGGAGACGTTGTTAGAAAGTGAATTATTCGGTTATGAGGAGGGTGCGTTTTCTGGAGCGAAAAGAGGGGGGAAACGCGGATTCTTTGAGGAAGCGAATAACGGTAGTATCTTTTTAGATGAAATAGGTGAGTTGTCTGCAAATACGCAAGCGAAACTCCTTCGCGTGTTGCAAGAAAAAGAAATTGTAAAAGTTGGTGGAACGAAAGCGATACCTATTAATGTTCGGGTAATTGCAGCGACACATGTGAATTTAGAAAAGGCTATTCTAGAAGGAGAGTTTAGAGAGGATTTATATTATCGATTAAATAAAATTCCAATTCAAATTCCGTCTCTTCGTCAGCGAAAAGGAGATATACCGGCAATTGCTGAACGATTGATACAAAAAATAAACCAAGATTATGGTCGGAATGTAGATGGGCTCACTGATTCGGCTATTTCCTATCTACAATCATATGAATGGCCAGGGAATGTAAGGGAACTTGAAAATATTTTAGGGCGAGCGATTATCTTTATGAATTATAACGAGATATATATTGATGTACAGCATTTACCCCCTTTGCATAAAGAAGAGCAGGCGGAGTTAGCTCAAAATAACTTATTATCTGAATTAGAAGAAAAGCCACTTGAACATTTAGTGACAGAGTTTGAAGGGAATATTATTCGTGGATATCTAGAGAAATTTGATGGGAATAAAACGAAGACTGCAAAAGCATTAGGAATTTCAGTTCGAAATCTATATTACAAGCTAGAAAAGTATGAGTGTGCAAAAAATAGCATGCAATAAATTGCGTACCGTGCAATTTATTGCATGGTATATAAAAAGCGACAAATTAAGACAGAATGTTTCGTTATTTTGCAAAGTATTGATTTTACTGCATTTTGAATGCGTTTTCATTATTGGTAAGACCACTTTAAAAAGTTGGCACGGTATTTGCTTTATAAATAAACGAGGGACGACGGAAAGGGTTGATTACAAAATATGAAGTTAGAACACTTAATTGATCAAGCAGCAGGACAGCCTAAAAAAACTGTAGCTGTAGCAGTAGCTGAAGATCATGAAGTAATTGAAGCTGTAGCGAAAGCGATTAAATTACAGCTAGCTCAATTTCGTCTATATGGAAATCAAGAAAAAATAATGGGGATGCTACAAGAACATGGTTTACAAACTTCAGACCACATTGAAGTGATTGCAGCAGCGTCAAGTGCTGAGGCTGCAGAGCTTTCTGTTAAATCTGTGAGAAACGGTGAAGCAGATGTGCTTATGAAGGGCAACATCCCAACAGCGAATATTTTAAAGGCTGTGTTAAATAAAGAGTGGGGGTTACGTAAAGGTAGCGTGCTTTCACATGTAGCAGCATTTGAAGTTCCAAATTACGATCGTCTTATTTTCGTTACAGATGCAGCGATGAACATCGCACCTGATGTAACACAAAAAACTGCTATTATACAAAATACTGTAGAAGTTGCCCGGGCAATAGGAATCGAGTTGCCAAAAGTGGCACCAATTGCAGCAGTAGAGGTTGTGAATCCAGCGATGCAGGCGACAATTGATGCAGCGATGTTAACACAAATGAATCGCCGCGGACAAATTAAAAATTGTATCGTTGATGGACCACTTGCTTTAGATAATGCAGTATCACAAATCGCAGCAGAGCATAAAGGCATAGTAAGTGATGTAGCAGGTAAGGCAGACATTTTACTCGTCCCAACGATTGAAGCTGGAAATGTGCTCTATAAATCACTCGTTTACTTTGCAGATGCAAAAGTAGGAGCGATGATTGCTGGCGCAAAAGCACCGATAGTTTTAACATCTCGTGCTGATTCAGCAGAAACAAAAGTATATTCATTAGCATTGGCAGTTACGACTGCTTCAAAATAAACCAAAAAGGGTAAAACATTAGGGGGAAACGACAATGACATTAGAAATCTTCGAATACTTAGAAAAATATGATTATGAGCAAGTAGTATTTTGTCAAGATAAAGAATCAGGTTTAAAAGCAATTATTGCAATTCATGATACAACACTTGGACCGGCTCTTGGTGGAACAAGAATGTGGACATATGATTCTGAAGAAGCGGCGATTGAAGATGCATTGCGTCTTGCAAAAGGGATGACATACAAAAACGCAGCAGCTGGTTTAAACCTAGGTGGAGCGAAAACAGTAATTATCGGTGACCCACGTAAAGATAAGAGTGAAGCGATGTTCCGTGCATTAGGACGCTATATTCAAGGATTAAACGGACGTTACATTACAGCTGAAGATGTTGGTACTACAGTAGATGATATGGATATTATCCATGAAGAAACTGACTTTGTAACAGGTATTTCACCTTCATTCGGTTCTTCTGGAAACCCATCTCCAGTAACTGCATACGGTGTATACCGTGGTATGAAAGCAGCTGCGAAAGAAGCGTTCGGTACAGATAATCTAGAAGGAAAAGTAATTTCTGTTCAAGGCGTTGGTAACGTAGCATATCATCTATGCAAACATTTACACGCTGAAGGAGCAAAATTAATTGTTACAGATATTAATAAAGAAGCTGTACAACGTGCAGTAGAAGAATTCGGTGCAACAGCAGTTGAGCCAAATGAAATTTACGGTGTTGAATGTGATATTTACGCACCATGTGCATTAGGCGCAACAGTTAATGATGAAACTATTCCACAACTTAAAGCAAAAGTAATCGCGGGTTCTGCAAATAACCAATTAAAAGAAGATCGTCACGGCGACATCATTCATGAAATGGGTATTGTATACGCACCAGACTATGTAATTAATGCAGGTGGCGTAATTAACGTAGCAGACGAATTATATGGATATAATAGAGAACGTGCGCTAAAACGTGTTGAGTCAATTTATGACACAATTGCAAAAGTAATCGAAATTTCAAAACGCGATGGCATAGCAACTTATGTAGCAGCAGATCGTTTAGCTGAAGAGCGCATTGCAAGCTTGAAAAACTCTCGTAGCACATACTTACGCAACGGTCACGACATTATTAGCCGTCGCTAATCATTCATATATAACTTTTACAAAAGGTGTGGTTACCTCTTATGAGGTTTCCACGTCCTTTTGAATTTATTAGTGGAGGTAGCAACATTGTCCTTAAATCGAATTCTTGTTATTAACCCGGGTAGTACATCCACAAAAATTGGTGTTTTTGATAATGAAAGACCTGTTTTAGAAGAAACAATTCGTCATGATGAAGAAAAGATTGGGAAATATAAACGAATTATCGACCAATATGAGTTTCGAAAAGAAACAATATTAGAAGTTTTACATTCTCACGGTATTAACATTTCAAAATTGAACGCTGTTTGTGGGCGTGGTGGATTACTTCGTCCAATAGAAGGCGGAACATACACAGTAAACGATGCAATGTTAGAAGATTTGAAAAATGGATTTAGCGGTCATCACGCTTCAAATCTTGGAGGCATTTTAGCATATGAAATCGCTTCTGGATTAAATATTCCAGCATTCATTGTGGATCCTGTCGTTGTAGATGAAATGGAACCGATTGCTCGTATAAGCGGTATTGCTGGTATGGAACGTAAAAGTATTTTCCATGCATTAAACCAAAAAGCAGTTGCTCGTAAAGTGGCTGTAGAATTAAACCACAAATACGAGGATTTAAATTTATTAGTTACACATATGGGCGGCGGTATTACAGTTGGTGCTCATAAAAAAGGAAAAGTTATCGATGTTAATAATGGCTTAAACGGAGAAGGACCATTTAGTCCAGAGCGTGCTGGTACAGTACCAGTAGGACAATTAGTTGAGATGTGTTTCTCTGGTGAGTATTACCGAGACGAAATGGTTAAAAAACTTGTCGGACAAGGTGGACTTGTAAGTCTTATCGGTACAAATGATGCAATTAAAGTAGAACAAATGGTTGAAAAAGGCGATCCTGAAGCAACTCTTATTTATAAAGCAATGGCATATCAAGTTGCGAAAGAGATTGGCGGAGCTAGTGCTGTACTTCACGGGAAAATCGATGCAATCGTATTAACTGGTGGACTTGCATACAGTAAAATACTTGTTGATGAAATAAAAGAACGAGTGGATTGGATTGCAGATGTTATCGTACATCCAGGGGAAGATGAGTTAGAAGCGTTAGCAGAAGGAGCACTTCGTGTATTACGTGAAGAAGAAGCGCCGAAAGAGTATGTGGTAAGAGAAAAACAAACAGTAGCTAGGGGTTGAGATAATGGCAAGAGAATATGATTTAGTCATCGTTGGCGGCGGTACAGGTGGATATGTTGCTGCAATTCGCGCATCACAACTAGGATTAAAAACAGCACTTGTTGAAAAAGAAAATCTTGGTGGTACTTGTTTGCATAAAGGATGTATTCCTAGTAAAGCTCTTTTACGTAGTGCGGAAGTATACGCAACTGCTAAAAAAAGCGAAGAGTTCGGAGTTATTGCAAGTAATGTAGAACTAAACTTTGCAAAAGTACAAGAGCGTAAAGAGAAGATTGTAACGCAGCTTCATAAAGGTGTTCAACATTTAATGAAACAAGGTAAAATTGATGTGTTTGAAGGTATTGGCCGTATTCTTGGCCCGTCTATTTTTTCTCCGATGCCAGGGACAATTTCAGTTGAACTTGCAAGTGGAGAAGAGAATGAAATGTTAATTCCAAAAAATGTACTTGTTGCAACGGGTTCTCGTCCAAATTCATTACCAGGTTTAGAGTTAGACGGAGAGTATGTAATGTCTTCAGATCATGCCCTAAAAATGGAAACGCTTCCTAGTTCGATCATTATCGTTGGTGGCGGTGTAATTGGTATTGAGTGGGCATCTATGCTTGCTGACTTCGGTGTAGAAGTTACAGTGTTAGAGTATGCGAAAACGATTTTACCACTAGAAGATCAGGACGTTTCAAAAGAAATGCAACGTCTGTTCAAGAAAAAAGGTATTAAAGTGGTGACTGGTGCAAAAGTATTACCAGAAACATTGGTAAAAGATAATGGAGTAACAATTCAAGCTGAACATAACGGTGAGAATAAAGAATTTAAAGCAGAAAAAATGCTTGTATCTGTAGGAAGACAAGCCAATACGCAAAATATTGGTTTAGAGAATACGGATATCGTTGTGGAAAAAGGATACATTCAAACAAATGAGTTTTATCAAACGAAAGAATCTCATATTTACGCAATTGGAGATGTAATCGGTGGCTTACAACTTGCTCACGTTGCTTCTCACGAAGGAATTGTTGCAGTAGAACATATTGCAGGGAAAGAAGTTACGCCAATTGATTACTCTATGGTATCAAAATGCGTATATAGCAGTCCAGAAGTTGCTTCTGTCGGTTTAACAGAACAAGAAGCGAAAGAAAAAGGCTATAAGTTAAAAGTAGGTAAGTTCTCATTCCGCGCAATCGGAAAAGCGCTTGTATACGGAGAATCTGATGGTTTTGTAAAGCTTGTAGTTGATGAAGAAACAAATGACATTCTTGGTGTTCATATGATTGGACCACACGTAACAGATATGATTTCTGAAGCTGGTCTTGCAAGAGTACTTGATGCAACACCTTGGGAAGTAGCACATACAATTCATCCGCATCCATCATTATCTGAGGCGATTGGTGAAGCAGCACTTGCTGTAGATGGAAGAGCGTTACACGCATAAAAATGTGGATTTAGGAGGTTATGAAAAATGGCAGAAGTAAAAGAAAAGCGCCATGAAGAGCTTGGCTTAAGTGATGAGCAAGTATTAGAAATGTTCCGTACGATGTTACTTGCACGTAAAATTGACGAACGTATGTGGTTATTAAACCGTGCAGGTAAAATTCCATTCGTAATTTCTTGTCAAGGACAAGAGGCTGCACAAGTTGGAGCAGCGTTCGCTCTTGATAGAGAGAAAGATTATGCATTACCATACTACCGTGATATGGGTGTTGTACTAGCGTTTGGTATGACAGCTAAAGAGCTTATGTTGTCAGCTTTCGCGAAAGCTGGAGATCCAAACTCTGGTGGTCGTCAAATGCCTGGTCACTTCGGTCAAAAGAAAAATCGTATTGTGACAGGTTCATCTCCAGTAACAACACAAGTACCACATGCAGTTGGTATTGCGTTAGCTGGAAAAATGGAGAAGAAAGATTTAGTAACGTTCGTTACATTTGGAGAAGGTTCTTCAAACCAAGGTGACTTCCATGAAGGAGCAAACTTTGCTGGTGTACACAAACTACCTGTTATTTTCATGTGTGAAAATAACAAATATGCAATCTCTATTCCGGTTGAAAAACAATTAGCATGTAAAAACGTATCAGATCGTGCAATTGGTTACGGTATGCCTGGATATACAATAGACGGAAACGATCCGCTTGCAGTATATAAAGCTGTAAAAGAAGCAGCAGACCGCGGTCGACGTGGTGAAGGTCCAACTTTAATTGAAACAGTATCATATCGTTTAACAGCACATTCTAGTGACGATGATGATCGTGTTTATCGTGATAAAGAAGAAGTAGAAGAAGCAAAGAAAAAAGATTCAATTATAACATTTGCAGCTTATTTAAAAGAAGCTGGCGTGTTAACTGAGGAATCTGAAAAACAAATGTTAGACGAAATTATGCATATCGTAAATGAAGCAACAGAATATGCAGAAAATGCTCCGTATGCAGCACCTGAAGATGCATTGAAGCACGTATACGCAGAATAGGGGGGAACGTTTCATGGCTGTAATGTCTTATATTGATGCTATTACATTAGCAATGCGCGAAGAAATGGAACGCGATGAGAAAGTATTCGTTTTAGGAGAAGATGTTGGTAAAAAAGGTGGCGTGTTTAAAGCGACACACGGTTTATACGATCAATTTGGTGAAGATCGTGCACTTGATGCACCGCTTGCAGAATCTGCAATTGCTGGGGTAGCAATTGGTGCGGCAATGTATGGTATGCGCCCAATCGCTGAAATGCAGTTTGCTGATTTCATCATGCCAGCAGTAAACCAAATTGTTTCTGAGGCAGCAAAAATTCGTTATCGTTCTAACAATGATTGGACTTGTCCAGTTACAATTCGTGCGCCATTTGGCGGGGGTGTTCACGGTGCATTGTATCATTCACAATCTGTAGAAGCGATGTTTGCAAACCAACCAGGTTTAAAAATTGTTATCCCTTCTACACCATATGATGCAAAAGGCTTATTAAAAGCTGCAATTCGTGATGAAGATCCGGTACTATTCTTTGAGCATAAGCGTGCCTATCGCTTAATTAAAGGTGAAGTGCCAGAAGATGACTACGTATTACCAATCGGAAAAGCAGATGTAAAACGTGAAGGTGATGATATTACTGTTATCACTTACGGATTATGTGTTCACTTTGCTCTTCAAGCAGCTGAGAAGTTAGCGCAAGATGGCATTTCTGCACACATTCTTGATTTACGTACTGTGTATCCATTAGATAAAGAAGCAATCATTGAAGCTGCTTCTAAAACAGGTAAAGTTCTTCTTGTAACAGAAGATAATAAAGAAGGAAGCATTATGAGTGAAGTGGCGGCAATTATCGCTGAAAATTGTCTGTTTGATTTAGATGCACCAGTTGCACGTCTTGCAGGCCCAGATGTTCCAGCAATGCCATATGCACCAACAATGGAAAAATTCTTTATGGTAAATCCAGATAAAGTTGAAAAAGCAATGCGTGAACTTGCGGAATTTTAATCGGGGGGACTATACATGGCTGTAGAAAATATTACAATGCCTCAGCTCGGGGAGAGCGTTACAGAGGGCACAATTAGTAAATGGCTCGTTAATGTTGGCGATCACGTAAATAAGTATGATCCGCTTGCAGAAGTAATGACTGACAAAGTAAATGCAGAAGTACCATCTTCTTTCACTGGTATTGTGAAAGAGTTAATCGCTGGTGAAGGCGATACGTTAGCTGTAGGTGAAGTAGTTTGTGTCATTCAAGTAGAAGGCGCGGATGAAGTAGCAGCAACAGCTGTAGAAGAAAAAACAAAAGAAGAACCAAAGGCAGAAGTAACTACGCCTGAAAAAGCGCCGAAAGTAAAACAACCAACTGATGGAAAACCACGTTTTTCACCAGCGGTATTAAAACTTGCGGGCGAGCATAACGTTGATTTAGATTTAGTAGAAGGTACGGGAGCAAATGGTCGTATCACTCGTAAAGATATTTTAAAACTAGTGGAATCTGGAAACATTCCGCAAGTAGGTGCGAAAAAAGAGGAAGCTGTAGCAGTAGTAGAAGCGCGCCCAGAAGCACCAAAAGCAGCGCCAGTAGCGCAAAAAGTAGAAGCTGCGAAACCAGTTTCTGTACCGACAATGCCTGGCGATATCGAAATTCCAGTAACAGGTGTGCGTAAAGCAATTGCAGCGAATATGTTACGTAGTAAACATGAGGCGCCACACGCTTGGATGATGATTGAAGTAGATGTGACAAACCTTGTGTCATACCGTAATTCAATTAAAGGTGACTTTAAGAAGCGCGAAGGCTTTAACTTAACGTTCTTTGCTTTCTTCGTAAAAGCAGTAGCACAAGCGTTAAAAGAGTATCCTCAAATCAATTCTATGTGGGCTGGCGATAAAATCGTTCAGAAGAAAGATATTAACCTTTCTATCGCTGTTGCAACAGAGGAAGAACTATTTGTACCAGTAATTAAACAAGCGGACGAGAAAACAATTAAAGGTATCGCTCGTGAAATTACAGAGCTTGCAGGAAAAGTACGCACGAAATCGTTAAAAGCGGACGAAATGCAAGGCGGAACATTTACAATTAATAACACAGGATCATTCGGTTCTGTTCAATCTATGGGTATTATTAATTACCCACAAGCAGCTATTTTACAAGTTGAATCAATTGTAAAACGCCCAGTAATCATGGATAACGGTATGTTCGGTGCTCGTGACATGGTTAACTTATGTTTATCACTTGATCACCGTGTACTTGATGGTTTAATTTGTGGTAAGTTCTTAGGACGTGTAAAAGAAATTTTAGAAAACATGTCAGAAAATAATACATCTGTATATTAATAAAAAGCTCGCTTATGCGAGCTTTTTATCATCTTATTTCTTCATTTGCATTCTACTGTATGTACAACACTTTTCCCAGTAATCTTACAATGAACGATTATGTATTAGGAATTTACGAAAATACATTGCTGATATATGGTATATAGATATAAAATAAGAAAAGAATAATTTTTTTGGCAAATCTTACTGATGAAACTGTAGTATAATATATTGTATTGTATGAAAAAGAGAGTTATTCTATATAAGTGTTTTATAGATAATGTGTAATCAGTCGTCAAAACATGAAGAATGTTGACTCCTGGTTTTTTATTTTGCTGTAACAATGTTTCAGGAGGATGTCATGAAAAGAAGTACCGAGTTTCTAAAAAGTTTAGATGTAAAATTAATTTTAATTTTGTGTGCACTATGTGTTACGAGTATAGCTGCTATATATAGCAGTCAGCAAACTGGCCAATATGGAGAGGCAAACTTTGCGATGAAACAGGGTTTGAACTACATAATTGGGGTTGTATTGTTATTGCTTGTTGCAAGCATTGACCTAGATCAATTACAAAAATTGTCTTGGCCACTTTATATCGTTGGATTTGCTTCACTTATTCTTTTGAAAATACTACCAGTTTCCACTTTCACACCTGAAAAATTAGGTGCAAAAAGATGGTTTGTATTTCCGCTAGTTGGCCAAATTCAGCCGTCTGAGTTTTTCAAAATTTCATTGCTTCTCGTAGTAGCAAGTATAGCAGTGAAACATAATGCACAGTATATGGCAAGGACATTCCAAACGGACTTAAAATTAGTAGGTAAAATTGTGCTAGTATCCCTCCCGCCTATGGCTGTTGTATATAGCCAACCGGATACAGGGATGGTGTTCTTATATGCTGCTGCCATTGCATGTATTTTATTTATGTCAGGTATTCAGAAGAAATTGATAGCGTTATGTACAGTTATTCCAGTCACCATATTAACTACGTTAATATTTATTTACGTAAGGTATGAGGATTTCTTCTTTAATAAGTTAGTTACTTTACTAAAACCTCACCAACAATCACGTATTTTAGGTTGGTTAGATCCATTTGAACATACAGATCAAGGTTATCAAACGCAGCAATCGATTTTAGCTGTAGGTAGTGGCGGTATGGAAGGGAAAGGATTTGGCGAAGGGAACGTCTATATCCCTGAGAAGCATACTGACTTTATTTTCGCTACAATTGCCGAAGAAGGTGGATTTATCGTAGCAGCGTTAGTTGTGTTCTTGTTCCTATTACTACTATATAGAACAATTATTATTGGTTATTCTGCTGATAATTTATTCGGTACATTATTATGTGCTGGATCAATTGGGATATTAACGGTTCAAATATTCCAAAACATCGGTATGATCGTTGGATTAATGCCTGTAAAAGGGATTGCATTGCCTTTCTTATCGTATGGGGGAAGTTCCTTGTTCTCGAATATGATTATGATGGGTCTCATATTATCGGTACGGAAAACGTATAAAAAATATATGTTTTCAGTTAAGTAAAAAAGCTAGTTCGTGTAAAAACGAACTAGCTTTTTTACATATATGCTCTTAAACGTTGCAAACTAAAACAGACTAGCAGTTTGAGATGGGGTGCGAATGATGCATATGCATATTTTTGAAGGGGCACGGCACCTTTCAAATATGGAATGGGTTGTACGGGCTATAATAGCATACGTATTTTTAATATTAGTTGCGAAAGCGATGGGGCAAAGATCTATCGCACAACTTCGTTTTTTAGATGTTGTATTAGTGCTATTGCTTGGTGGGAATATTTCTAACGCATTGTCTGATGAAAAAGTAGGGTTACTTGGTTCGATGATTACAACGTTCATACTCGTTGTACTTCATATTATAAGCTCAGTTTTAATGCTGAAATGGGATAGATGGAGACGTTTTTTAGAGCCAGCACCTATCATTCTTATACACAATGGTTCCATTGATTTTAGCAATTTGAAAAAAGCGAGAATTACCGTGGAATATTTATTTTCGGAACTTCGTATGCGAAATGTGAGTGATATTCAAACAATCAAATTAGCATTATGGGAAGCGAACGGTGTCGTTTCTATATTTCGATATCGAGAATATGAAGCAGTTTCGCGACTTGATCTTAAAGTGGCGGGAAAAAAATCTCCAGTTTCTTTTGTATTAGTAAAGGATGGGAGGATTCAGAAAGATGTTCTTGCTTTATTAGGAAAAACAGAAGCGTGGGCGAGAGAATTTCTAGAGGAGAGTACAGAAGTCGAATCTATTATGTTAGCTACAGTAGATGAAGCACGTAAAATAAATATTTTGTTAAAAAAATGAAAAATATACGCATTTTGTCGTTTCATACATATGATACAATAGTGTGGACAACGAAAAAGGAGGCGATACGATGGGATATGTAGAAGAATTACGAAAAATAGTTGGTCATCGCCCTTTAATTTTAGTTGGTGCTGTTGTACTCGTTATAAATGAACATGGAGATGTATTATTGCAACAACGAACAGAACCGTATGGAAAATGGGGGCTGCCTGGCGGGCTCATGGAGCTTGGTGAATCACCAGAAGAAACAGCTTACCGTGAAGTATATGAAGAGACAGGTATAGAAGTAAAGAACTTACGATTAATCAATGTGTTTTCTGGAGCGAACTACTTTACAAAATTAGCAAACGGTGATGAATTTCAATCTGTAACGACAGCCTATTATACGGATGAATACGAAGGACATTTTGTTATGAATAAAGAAGAGGCGGTTCAGCTTAAATTCTTTCCAGTAACGGAGCTACCTGACTATATTGTTGGATCGCATAAAAAAATGATTGTTGAATATATGAAAATTATGGAAATGAATATATAATAATGAAAGAAATATAAAAACACAGCTCTGGTCGGTAGTCCAGACGCATGATTTCATGTCAGTAACCTTCCCCTCCGGGATGTCCAATATTTCTAATTTTATTAAAGGAGGGGCTGTCAATGGATTTGACAGTATATCACGAAGGTCAATTTTTTGTAGGAATTATTACGCATAAAGAAAAAGGGAAATTGTATGGAGCGAGGTATATTTTTGGAATGGAACCTTCAGACGAGGAAGTACTTATATTTGTGAATGGTCCAATGTTAGCATATTTCCAGCACGTTGCAAAATGTGGTGTGGACGTTAAAGAAAAACAGCGTCCAAAAAATATAAAACGTATCATACGAGAAGCAGCAAAAGAAGTAAATGTAAAACGTTTTACAAAGGCACAAGAAGCAATTAGTTTATCTTATGAACTGCATAAACAAGAACAGAAAGTGCAATCTAAAGAGAAACGGGAAGCTGAAAAGCAGAGAAAACGTTTTATAAAAGTACAAAAAGCAAAGCAAAAACATCGTGGTCATTGAGAAAAGGTGTTAGAGCAAGAGCTCTAACACCTTTTCTATGCTTAAATACAAGTAAACTTACTTGTATTTCATAAACATTAACTGGTAAGATACAAATAGGTAGATTTAGAGGAGGGAAAAGATTGATTAATTTTAACTTTTTTATGAATGATGTTGTTCGTCAAGCGCGTGAAGAGATCGTTTCTGCTGGATATACAGAATTAACGACACCAGAAGCAGTTGAAGAAGCGTTTAAAAGAAATGGTACAACACTTGTAATGGTAAACTCTGTATGTGGTTGTGCAGGTGGTATTGCTCGCCCTGCTGCTGCGCATTCCGTACATTATGATAAACGTCCTAACCATCTTGTAACGGTGTTTGCAGGTCAAGATAAAGAAGCAACAGCAAGAGCTCGTGAATATTTTGAAGGGTATCCACCTTCTTCTCCATCATTTGCTTTATTAAAAGATGGAAAAATTGTAACGATGGTAGAACGTCATGAAATTGAAGGTCATGAACCGATGCAAGTTATTGCGAAATTACAATCGTATTTTGAAGAGAATTGTGAAGAACTATAAATAAGTGAAAAGGCGGTACGCCCACGATTAAGTGGGTGTACTGCTTTTTTTATTAATTATACAAAACGATGGAATATACATCATCTTGTTTTGTTATGCAGTTTTTTATGCATTGAGAATGCGTTATTTAATGTTATTTTATTTATTTTTATTTTATATATTGCATAAAAATAAAACTGCTGATACAATACAAACATCGAATAAATATTCTATTAAACTTTTAAATATACATTATTAGGGGGAAGAAAGATGAAGAAGTTATTATCGATATCGTTTGCACTTATTTTAATTGTAAGTATGTTTAGTGCGTGTAGTAATGGGGACGTAAAAGAAGAAAACGGAAATAAGAAAGTACTTGTAATGGGAACTTCAGCAGACTATAAACCTTATGAATATGTAGAAGCTTCAAAGAGTGATGAAATTATTGGCTTTGACATTGATATTGCAAAGTATATCGGAAAAGAACTTGGGTATGAAGTGAAAGTGAAAGATATGGATTTTGGTGGTTTATTAGCGTCTCTTAGCTCAGGAAAAGTTGATTTTGTAATGGCAGGTATGACGCCAACGGCAGAGCGTAAAAATAATGTAGATTTTACAGATATATATTTTGTTGCGAAAAACATGATTGTTTCTAAAAAGGATTCTAACATTAAATCAGTAGAAGATTTAAAAGGGAAAAAAGTAGGGGTACAAACAGGATCTATTCAAGAAGAGAAGGCGGCGGAATTTAAAAAACAAGTTGATTTCAAAGCTGAGGGACGTGACCGTATACCAGAAATTGTACAAGAAATTAAAGCGGGTCGTTTTGATGCGGCGATTTTAGAAGATACAGTAGCGAAAAATTATTTAGAGAAAATGAAAGATTTACAAGGAATTGAAATTAAAGAAGCACCAGAAGAAGTAGGAGCGGCAATTGCCCTTCCGAAAAACAGTGATAAAACAGCTGAATTTAATAAAGTGATTAAAAAAATGCAAGAAAACGGAGAAATGGATAAATTAGTGAAGAAGTGGTTTGGCAGCGGAAAATAAGCTGCCTTTCGCTTTTCTGTGAAGGGAATGAAAAGAATGAACTTGGATTTTTCAGCGATTACGCCTTCGATACCGTATATATTAAAAGGGCTAGAAGTTACTTTGAAAATTGTAGCAGTATCAGCTTTAGCAGGATTTATTTTAGGAACGTTATTAGCACTTTGTAAGATTGCTAGAATACGAGCATTAAATATAGCGGCAGATCTTTATACATCAATTTTCCGTGGTACACCACTTGTATTGCAATTAATGATTATTTATTTCGGTGTCCCGCAAATAATTGGTTATGAGATACCAGCCTTTTTAGCGGCTGTACTAGCATTTAGTTTGAATTCAGGTGCATATATGTCAGAAGTCATCCGTGCCGGCATTCAAGCGGTTGATAAAGGACAAACAGAAGCAGCGATGGCTTTAGGAATTCCATATGGAAAAATGATGCGAAATATTATTTTTCCCCAAGCTTTAAAAAATATATTACCGGCACTTGTAAACGAGTTTGCGACGCTTACGAAAGAGTCGGCTGTAGTAACAGTAATAGGTGCGACGGATTTAATGCGCCGCGCTTACATTGTAGGCGGTGAAACGTTTAAATATCTTGAGCCGCTACTATTTGTTGGTCTGATCTACTATACGCTAGTCATTATTCTTACATTAGTCGGGAAGGCAATTGAAGGGAGAATGAAAAAAAGTGATTAAAATTGAAAACCTTCATAAATCATTCGGGAAAAACGAAGTATTAAAAGGCATTACAACAACGATTGAAAAAGGGGAAGTAGTTGCAATTATCGGACCGTCCGGATCAGGGAAATCAACATTTTTACGCTGTATGAATTTGTTAGAAGCACCAACAAATGGTCACATTTGGATTGGAACGGAAGAAGTAACGAATCCGAAAACGAATATAATGCACGTTCGTGAAAATGTAGGAATGGTATTTCAGCATTTTCACCTATTCCCTCATATGACTGTATTAGAAAATATTACGTATGCTCCTATCAATGTAAAAGGAGTAACGAAACAAGAGTCTGAAAAGAAAGCCGAGAAACTTTTAGAAAAAGTAGGCTTGTTAAATAAAAAAGATACGTATCCGAATCGCCTTTCAGGGGGACAAAAGCAACGTGTAGCGATAGCGAGAGCGTTAGCGATGGAACCGGAAGTAATGTTATTTGATGAACCGACATCTGCTCTAGATCCAGAGATGGTGAAGGAAGTGCTAGAAGTTATGAAATCATTAGTGACGACAGGAATGACGATGGCTATCGTTACACATGAAATGGGATTTGCAAAAGAGGTGGCAGATCGCGTTCTTTTCTTAGACGGAGGAAACCTTGTAGAAGACAGTCCGCCAGCACAATTTTTTGCAGCACCAAAAAGTGAACGTGCGCAACAATTTTTACAAAAAATATTGTAATATGAAAAGGTTATGTGAATAATAAGTAGAAAAGGATGACATTGTGTCATCCTTTTTTTATACTAACTGTAAATACGTTTATACATATAGGAGTAATGATATGTTTAAAATTGGATACCGTACAGTAAAAACAGCAATAGGGACAGGAGCGGCAGTTTTTATTGCTCAGTTATTAGGGTTAGAATTTTATAGTTCAGCAGGTATTTTAGTTATATTATGTGTACAAAATACGAAGCGTAAATCACTTCAAGTATCGGTACATCGATTTTTAGCTTGTGTATTATCAATGGTATTCGCATTTTGCATTTTTGAAACAATTGGCTATACCCCACTTGCAATTAGCGTATTATTACTTACATTTATTCCGACTGCAGTTATGTTGAAAATTCAAGAAGGCATCGTCACGAGTTCAGTTATTGTTATGCATCTATATTCATTGAAACACATTACATGGCTTATAGTTGGAAATGAAATTGCTATATTAACGATAGGAATTAGTGTGGCGTTATTAGTGAACATGTATATGCCAAGTAGTGAAAATAAGCTAAGAGAGTATCGGAATAAAATAGAAAGTAATTTTAAAACGATATTGTTTGAAATGGTTGTGTATTTACGAAATCGAGAAAGTAGTTGGAGCGGGGCAGAACTCATTGAAACCGAGAATATGCTAAATGAAGCAAGAGATTTATCTTTTAAGAAGCTTGAGAATGCATTTATGCGCGAAGATGATTATTACTATCGTTACTTTAATATGCGCATGCAACAATTCGAAATTTTAGAGCGAATGATACCATTGGCAGCCTCTTTATCGTGGACATATGAACAAGCTGATATGATTGCCGATGTTGTTGAAAATATTGGGAATGCAATTAGCCCTGAAAGTACAGGTGTTATTTCCTTAAGGCAGCTTCAAGAAATGAGAGAATTGTTTAGAGAAATGCCGTTACCAGTCACACGTGAAGAATTTGAAATACGTGCAAAACTTGTTCAACTTGTATATGAAATGGAGCAATATTTACTCATTAAAAGTCGCTTTAAGGGAAAGGATAATATAAAAGAACTTATATAGAAGGTAGGAATTATTTATGCCGTATCTTCTCTCTTTCATATTATGTCTTTCTTTATCGCCGATTTGGCCTCTTGGTGATAATCCACGTGCCGGAGATCCTTTCATTATTGTAAATAAAGCGACGAATAAACTAGCTTACATTGACGATGGGAAAATTCAAAAGATTTTTCCCGTAGCGACAGGAAAAACGAATGAATTAACCCCAGAAGGAACTTTTGATATTGTAATGAAAGCGAAGGATCCGTACTATATTGCAAAAGATATTCCAGGTGGTTCACCAAAAAATCCACTTGGATCAAGGTGGATTGGGTTTAATGCAAGAGGAACTGATGGGAGTAAATATGGAATACATGGAACAAACCAACCAAGTTCAATTGGAAAGTATATTTCACAAGGATGCATAAGAATGAAGAAAAACGATGTGGAATATTTATTTGATCGCATTCCAATTGGAACAAAAGTGTGGATTGTGAAGTCGAAAAAAACATTTCAGCAATTGGCAAAAGAAAAAGGTGCCATTGCATATGAAAAAGCCAACGCAAAGGTTGGCTTTTTCTTTTATTATAAGTTGTCTTGACATGTGTACATAACCATGCGTTAATGAAAATATAGAAAGATAAAGTGAAACTTTAATCAGTGCGAGGTTATTCCCCGTTAATGCGGGATAAAAATAGGTAAAGGGGTTGCTCATATGTACTTGAATCCAAAAATTTCGTATATGCAGTTTTTTATTGGCTTTCTATTTGTGATTACATTCATATTGGCAACTTTTAATATATGCTCTTACGTTGTAGCGATTGTATTGATGGCATTACTTAATCTTACTTTTGTTATTGGGGCGTTTCAGCAGAAACAGTACACGAGTTTTGTGATAGCGTTAGTAATGGCATTTTCCTTTAGTATTGTAGCGGTTGTGTTTTATATAAAATAAACCATCTCGATGTCGAGATGGTTTATTTTATTATGTGTAAAACGTAAAAAAAAGGACGAACACATCGCCCTTTTTACCAAAACATACTTGCGCCAGCAAGTAATGTTGTTACAAGCATAGAAATTAGCATGATATAAACCATAACTTTTTGAGCTTTTTTATGCATCGTTAAACCTCCTTGCAAATCAGTACACCTTCATTGTAACGAGAAATGAAACTGTGGACAAGGGGAGAGAAAGGACAAATTTCGGGAAGGGGTTGCAAAATATAACAGGAAATTTAAGTATGCATAGAGAATATATTAAAAGATAGATTGTGAGTTTTTGTTTTGCAAGCTGAAGAATGGAGATACGATGATGAAAATATATGAGACAGGTCGCTTACATTTAAGGGAAATCGATGAGTCGTATGCTGAAAAAATTCTTCAATATTACGACAGAAATCGTGAATTTTTAAAAGCTTGGGAAGAGTATAGACCGGAGGATTTTTTTACGTTAGATTATCAAAAGAAAAAGCTACAAAAGGATAGAAAAGAGTTTACAGAAGGTAAGATCATTAGGCTATGGATTTTTAAAAAAGGTGATGACACGAAAATAATTGGCTGTATTTCATTTAATTTAATCGTTCGTGGTATTTATCAATCTTGTGTACTCAGTTATAAATTAGATAAGGAAGAGTTAAATAAAGGTTATACGACAGAAGCGCTTAGAAAAGCAATTGCAGTTGCTTTTGAGGAATTTCATTTACATCGTATAGAAGCACCAATTATGCCGCGTAATTTAGCATCTATACAAGTAGTGACGAAAATAGGCTTCCAGTATGAGGGTGTATCTAGGAAGATGTTAATGGTAAATGGAGTGTGGGAAGATCATATGCGCTGGGTATTGTTAAATGAGTAATCGAAAGCAGATGGTTATCTAGACATATAAACCGTCTGTTTTTTGTCTTGTATTTCGAAACTTTTGCGAAATTCTGTTATAATTAGTAGTGTTACATACATAATGGTAGTGCAGGAGGCGCAGTCTTATGATTAATCAAGAACGTTTAGTAAATGAATTTATGGAATTAGTACAAGTAGATTCTGAAACGAAATTTGAAGCAGAAATCTGCAAAGTATTAACAAAGAAATTTACAGATTTAGGTGTAGAAGTATTTGAAGATGACACAATGTCTGTAACTGGTCATGGTGCAGGTAACTTAATTTGTACTTTACCAGCAACAAAAGATGGCGTGGATACAATTTACTTTACTTCTCATATGGATACAGTAGTTCCTGGTAATGGAATTAAGCCTTCTATTAAAGATGGATATATCGTATCAGATGGTACTACAATTTTAGGTGCGGATGATAAAGCAGGATTAGCGTCAATGTTCGAAGCAATTCGTGTATTAAAAGAGAAAAATATTCCTCATGGTAAAATTGAATTTATTATTACAGTTGGAGAAGAATCTGGACTTGTTGGTGCAAAAGCATTAGACCGTGAGCGCATTACAGCGAAATATGGTTACGCATTAGATAGCGATGGAAAAGTTGGTGAAATCGTTGTTGCAGCTCCAACACAAGCGAAAGTGAACGCAATTATTCGCGGGAAAACAGCTCATGCTGGTGTAGCACCAGAAAAAGGTGTATCTGCAATTACGATCGCAGCGAAAGCAATTGCGAAGATGCCACTTGGTCGTATTGATTCTGAAACGACTGCAAATATTGGACGTTTTGAAGGTGGTACACAAACAAATATCGTTTGTGATCATGTACAAATCTTTGCAGAGGCTCGTTCTTTAATCAACGAGAAAATGGAAGCACAAGTTGCGAAAATGAAAGAAGCATTTGAAACAACTGCAAAAGATATGGGTGGTCAAGCAGACGTTGAAATAAACGTTATGTACCCAGGATTTAAATTTGCTGATGGCGATCACGTTGTAGAAGTTGCAAAACGTGCAGCTGAAAAAATTGGTCGCACACCTTCTCTTCACCAAAGTGGTGGCGGAAGTGATGCAAACGTAATTGCAGGACACGGTATTCCAACAGTTAACTTAGCGGTTGGTTATGAAGAAATTCATACAACAAACGAGAAGATTCCTGTTGAAGAATTAGCGAAAACAGCAGAATTAGTTGTTGCAATTATTGAAGAAGTAGCGAAGTAATAAAATAAAAAAGACGTGTGAACCAATTATGGTTTACACGTCTTTTTTATTTTGATTCAACTGCTTTCACTAGGCGGATAAACCAATATAAGAAAATCCATGGCAGTATATAAGTTGTTACGATACTTAGTAAACGAGGGAGGAGTCCAGCTGTATTAATATTAAAAATCGGGAGTAGTAAGTAATTAATTAAGAGGATTAATATAATAATGAGAAAGATATAGTTAAGTTTACTATTAGATTTCATAATAAGTCACTACTTTTACAATAATATCCATCTTACGTATTAAGTATAGCAAAAATAAGGATAAAAAGAATAAGTAATTATTATATTGTACATGAATTTGGTATAATGAAGGAACAAATGTTCTTTGGAGGGGGTAGTACTATGCGAGAAATGTATCCGAAAAATGGCCGTGTTATTTTACATGTGGATATGAATTGTTTTTTCGCATCTGTTGAAATTGCTCATGATTCATCATTACAAGGAAAGCCATTAGCGGTTGCTGGAAATGAAAAAGAGAGAAAAGGAATTATTATAACGTGTAGTTATGAGGCGAGAGAATATGGAATACGTACGACGATGCCTCTTTGGGAAGCGAAAAGGTTATGCCCACAATTAGTTGTAAGGCGTCCTAATTTCACATTATATCGTGAAGCTTCATTTCAAATGTTTCAAATCCTTTCCCGTTTTACAGAAAAGATACAACCAGTCTCTATAGATGAAGGATATTTAGATATTACAGATTGCTATGCACTCGGTTCGCCTCTTGAAATAGCAAAGATGATCCAACAAGCGTTGTTAACAGAGTTACAGCTTCCGTGTAGTATTGGGATTGCTCCAAATCTTTTTCTAGCAAAGACCGCTTCAGATATGAAAAAGCCACTTGGTATTACTGTACTTCGAAAACGTGATATTCCAGAATTGATTTGGCCACTTCCAGTTGGAGCCATGCATGGAATTGGTGAGAAAACAGCTGGAAAATTAAATGATATTCATATACAGACAATTGAACAATTGGCAAAGGGAGACGAGCATATCATTCGCGCTAAAATTGGAAAGCACGGTGTTGATTTACAAAGGCGTGCAAAAGGTATGGATGATAGAGAAGTTGATCCGAGTCAAATGGGACAGCATAAAAGTGTCGGTAATTCGACGACCTTTTCAAAGGATATGGATGAAGAGAAAGAGTTACTTGATATGTTAGAACGTTTATCAAAATCAGTGAGTAAAAGATTACAAAAGCGAACTCTTGTCAGCTATAATATTCAAATTATGATTAAATACCATGATAGGCGAACGATAACACGGAGTAAGCAATTGAAAAATGCAATTTGGGAAGAACGCGATATTTTTCAAGCAGCATCCCGTTTATGGAAGCAACATTGGGACGGTGATTCCGTTCGTTTATTAGGTGTTACAGCTACTGAAATAGAGTGGAAGACAGAATCGGTGAAACAATTAGATTTGTTTTCATTTGAAGAGGATGCGAAAAAAGAACCGCTACTTGCTGTCATTGATCAAATTAATGATAAGTATGGAACACCGCTTTTACAACGAGGTAGTCAACTACTACGTAAGCAAGAGAAGTCGTTTCAACAAAAGTTAGAAAATAAGTTTATGTAGAAGGTGTCATGAAGTAGTAAATATCATGACACCTTTCATATTTAACTCGCTTCTAAATTTAAAGAAGTCTTCCACCCAGCAGCAGTAACGCCAGATTCTAATAACATTCTACTTATTATTTTTTCAATTAAGATAGCCGCATTTGTCTTGCAATGTAATGTAGCCTGTATACAGACTTTTTGCTTAGAATCTACATCTTCACTATATAACTCTTTTAAACCGAGACCTTCTGTACTTACCATGTGCATGAGTAAAAAACGAATATGTGCTTCATTTTCTTCGGAACAAGTAAGAGAAAGGAAGTAGTTTGTTTGTTCAGGTGATTCTTCTTTTGATTTTTTATTCATAAAGAGAGCGATCGGGCGAAGTAGTATATTTGCTAGTAAAACGCCGGTTGCACCTAATATAGCTGCAAGGAGAAAACCAGCGCCTGTAAGAGTACCGACAGCAGCAGCACACCATAAAGTAGCCGCAGTATTTAATCCTCTAATACTAAAACCGTCACGGATAATCACACCGCCTCCTAAAAAGCCAATCCCACTAACAACTTGAGCAGCAATACGTGAGGGGCTAGCATCATGATCAAGCATGACGGATAATAAAACAAATATACAGGCACCAAGTGATACGAGAGCATTTGTCCGTAAACCGGCCATCCGGTGTCTCCATTGCCTTTCCATTCCGATGCAAGCACCTATAATAATTGCGATAAATAATCTTAATACAATGTCATACCATACCATCATGGTCACCTCCATACATATAAGTACGTGTTATGTTTTTAAGAATGAGTGGGAGTACCCACTCATTCTCGTTTTTATCCCGTTATTTGCGGGCAGTAAGACCCCTACCTCAAAATTAAGCGAAAACAAAACAGTTAGGTGGGGGTCGGGCTGCCCGTAAAAGCCCGATTGGTGTGGGCTAATAATCAGTGGGGGATGAAAAAACCCCCCACTGATTAAAGTTTCACTTTATAACCAGCTATGAAACTTTTTAATATAAACTTTTTTCAGGAATTGTGTTAAGAAAGCATAGCCTAATAGTATTCCTACTAGCCAAGGGAAATAGCTAAGTGGTAATGCTTGTAAACCAACGGCCGCACCAAGCGGTGAGAATGGAATATAAATTCCGATTGCCATAATACAAGCGGTTAATAAAAGTACCGGTGCTGATGCAGTACTTTGAATGAATGGAATCTTCTGTGTTCTTATCATGTGAACGATTAAAGTTTGTGTGAGCAGTCCAACGACAAACCAACTAGATTGGAATAATGATTGTTCGCTAGGTGTATTTGCACCGAAGACATTCCACATGACTACGTATGTGATAATATCAAATATGGAACTAATTGGACCGATACAAATAATGAAGTTCCGTAAGTTTGCAGTATCCCATTTTCTCGGTTTTTCTAAAAATTCTTTATCCATTTTGTCCCATGGAATAGACAGCTGTGAAATATCGTAAAGCAAGTTTTGAATTAAAAGGTGAATGGCAAGCATCGGTAAAAAGGGAATGAAAGCACTTGCCACTAACACACTAAATACATTTCCAAAGTTAGAGCTAGCCGTCATTTTAATATATTTTAAAATATTTCCGAACGTAGTGCGTCCTTCTAAAATACCCGCTTCTAATATAGTTAAACTTTTTTCAAGTAGAATAATATCGGAAGACTCTTTTGCGATATCAGTTGCAGTATCAACAGATATTCCAACGTCAGCATCACGTAGTGCTACGGCATCGTTAATACCATCCCCCATATAACCTACTGTATGACCGTTCCCCTGTAAGGCACGAATAATGCGAGATTTTTGCATTGGATTTAGTTTTGCGAACACTGTTGTTTCTTCGGCTAGTTTTGCTAATGCTTTATCTGGTAAAGAATCGATCTCGTAGCCAAGGATAGGCTCACCAATATCCAATCCAACTTCTTTACAAACTTTTTTTGTAACAATTTCATTATCACCAGTTAAAATTTTTACTTGTACACCATGTTTCTGTAATGCTTGAATAGCAACAGCTGCAGATGGTTTCGGTGGATCTAAAAAGCCAATATATCCAGCGAGAATCATATTAGTTTCATCTTTTACCGTGTACTCTTCATCATTTATTTTTCTATCTTTTTTATAAGCTACAGCAATTACACGCATACCTTCGCCATTCAATGTCTCACTTAGTTGTTTGACATTTGAGCGCATTTCCTCGGTAAGTTGAACAATCTTTCCGTTTGATTTAGTGTAGTTACAAATGGATAAAATTTCTTCTACGGCACCTTTACAAACCATTGTATGTTCACCTGAGATGTCTTTGACGATGACGGACATGCGACGGCGGGCAAAATCAAATGGAATTTCATCTAGTTTTTGAAACGTTGAAGGGTCGAACTTTTGTTTTTCTTCTGTATGCTCAATAACAGCTTTATCTATTAAATTTTTCAATCCGGTTTGATAGAGGCTATTTAAATATGCAAACTGTAATACACGATCGCATGTATTACCAGTAGGATCTAAATGTCTAACAAGAACAACTTTATCCTCTGTCAATGTCCCAGTTTTATCTGTACAAAGAATGTTCATCGCGCCTAAGTTTTGAATAGAATTTAGCTGTTTTACAATAACTTTTTGCTTAGACATGTTCACAGCACCTTTAGCTAAATTAGCAGTTACAATCATTGGTAACATTTCAGGTGTAAGACCAACTGCAATAGCGATAGCGAAGAAGAAAGCTTCTTGCCAATCACCTTTTGTGAATCCATTAATGAGAAGGACAATGGGCGCCATAATAAGCATGAATGTAATTAAGAGCCAGCTTACTTTGTTTACACCTTTATCAAAGCTTGTTTCTGCGCGCTTTCCGATTACTTTATTCGCTAAAGAGCCGAAATACGTATCGGTACTTGTTGAAACGACAACAGCATTTGCGCTACCACTTACAATATTCGTACCCATAAAGCAAAGGTTTTCCATATCGAGTGGATTGAAATTTTTTTTCATATTTTTCGGTAAGATATGCTGGTTTTCTGTATGGTAGCAGTTTTCGTATTTTTCTACAGGAAGTGCTTCCCCAGTTAATGAAGACTGATTAACAAATAAATCTTTAGCCGATAAAATACGCACATCAGCTGGAACGATGTCACCGGCTGAAAGTGAAATAATATCGCCAGGTACAAGTTCTTCAATTGGAATTTCTATTGTATAATTTCGATTTAAATTCGTTACGTTTTTTGTTTCGTGTACAAATCCATCTATTCTAAAGACGCTCGCGGTTGTTCGAACCATAGCCTTTAATTTATCCGCGGCTTTTTGAGAGCGGAATTCTTGTAAAAAGCGAATCGTTGAACTTAGAAGTACCATTACAGATACGACAATTGTTCCTTGCATGTCATCTGTGAAAAAAGAGAGCGCTCCAAGAGCTAATAAAACAAAAATAAATGGATTTTTAAATGCCAGCAGAAATTGGATGTACCAAGGCAACGTTTTATTATGAGCAATTTCGTTCGGACCATATAAAGAAAGTCTACGGGACGCTTCTTGTTTAGAGAGTCCATTTTCTGTAGTTTCTAGAAGTTTTAATGCAGAGTTTATATCTTGTGTTGCAACTTCCACTAATACTTTGTTATTTGTTTGCATGCTATCTTGATCGTAAGCATGCTTTGTTTCTTGTCTTTGTAAATTTAACATCGGTAGTTCCTCCTTTGTCATGAAGGAGGAAACAATCTGTTACTCGACTATTTAAAATTAGGAGGAACAGCTTCTTTCCTACCTACATGATGAAATATTAACGTAAAACATATGGGTATCTGGGCCGAATCATCACTTGCCACTGTTCCTCACCTCCGTCCAATTTAATAGTTTCTGAATATGCTATGTTTGTTTCATAGTCAGGTGCATAAAGACATAAAAAGACCTTTACTCACAACGAGTAAAGGTCTGAATTCACAGTTAAAAAACGTCCACACGAAAGCCTGTTAGTAAACATAGCTAAAAACAGTTTTTGTGTATGACAAAATACATGCACCTCTCCCTCGTTGAGTTTTAGCACTGTATAGCATAGGTACTGAAACCAGCTACGTTAAAAAAGGCCTTCATTCCGACCTTTCCTGTTGACCCATTGGCGTCTCTCGACATTTTTGGGCAGCAGCGTTTCTCTATACAGGAGCCTCACCTAACAGAGACCATATTCAATTACATGTTGAATGTTAGCACTGTAAAATCGTAGTGTCAATATCTTTTTAATCTGTTTTTTTGAAAAATCAAATAGATTTATGAAGGGTATATAGTATGAAATAAGTTGTATTTTTTGAGAATAAGTTGGAAAAATAAAAAATAATGAACATAAATAAAAAGCACTCATTACAGTGCTTTTTATAATAGATTATGAGATTGTAGGATTTTCAAAAATAACAATTTCTGAGTTACTTGTTGTTGAAACACGTTGTGCGTAATATGTTAAAGCTGAAGAAATATATGTTGGTAATGTCTCATTTGTATGTGATGTTGTATATTCATGGATTAATTCTTTTAAAGTCGTCCATTCTAATTGTGCTGGGTGATCAGACACGAAAGAACTTACCCAGCGATCAAATGAAGATGAAAAATCAGTTTGTAAACGAAATACTTCTTTCATAATAAAACGCTCCCTTAAAATGTAGTACAATCATTTTACCACAAAACACGAACGATAGCTAAATTTTTTAAGTATAATGTTCGTGTTATATAGTTGTCTAGATGATTGGTTATGTAAATTCAATTTGCCATTTGAAATAACATTCCGTAAGATGAAAGATAGATTATATAAAGAGCTGGAGGAAAGAAAGTGGAATTTGTATTTTTAGGAACTGGTGCAGGTGTTCCTTCAAAAGGAAGGAATGTTTCAGCAATTGCTTTGCAGTTGTTAGAAGAACGAGGACAGACTTGGTTATTTGATTGTGGCGAGGCGACGCAACATCAAATACTACATACGTCTGTACGTCCACGCCGCATTGAAAAAATATTTATTACGCATTTACATGGCGATCATATTTTTGGATTGCCGGGTTTATTGGGTAGCCGTTCGTTTCAAGGTGGAACAACAAAATTAACAGTGTACGGACCAAAAGGAATTAAACAATTTATTGAAGTGGCATTATCAGTAAGTACGACACATGTGAAATATCCACTTGAAATCGTTGAGATAACAGAAGAAGGTACTGTGTTTGAAGATAATGAGTTTTATGTAGAAACGAAAAAATTGTCACATGGCATTGAATGTTTTGGATATCGTATTGTAGAGAAAGATATACAAGGTGTTCTTTTAGTCGATAAATTGCTCGAAATGGGAGTGAAACCAGGGCCAATCTTTAAGCGTTTAAAAGATGGAGAAGTAGTTGAATTAGAGAATGGTACGATACTAAATGGAAAAGATTTTATCGGTCCGCCTCAAAAGGGAAGAATTATTACCATTTTAGGTGATACACGATATTGCGAAGCGAGTAGAGAGCTAGCACAAAATGCTGATGTACTTGTTCATGAAGCAACTTTTGCGGCAGACGATGAACAACAAGCGCATGATTATTTTCATTCCACATCTAAGCAAGCTGCGAGCATTGCACTTCATGCAAATGCGAAACGATTAATATTAACTCACATTAGTTCTCGTTATCAAGGAGATACATATAAGGAATTATTGAAAGAGGCACGAGAGTTATTTCCTAATACAGAAATAGCGACAGATTTAAAATCATTTCCAGTAGAAAAATAATGATTTTTTGAAAAATGGTAACATTAGGTTACCATTTTTTTATGTCTAAAAAATTTTAAAAATAAAACTGTTATTATTTTATACTTAAACTTGGATGATACAGAAACTTAGAATGGTTTGAATATATAGGATAAAAATACGTAATAATGATTATTTAGAAAAACTGTTATATAAGTCAGATGACATACAAGTAATACAAATAGCAGAAAGGGACTTTTATTCAGAACTTTTAAAATTCAACAAAAGTAAGCGTTTTATAAAAAACAAGCTATAATGAGGGCAGATTACAATTTATTATAAGTCACATGCATATTAGTCATTGTCGTAACAAGTGAAGTTGACTAAAACATGAGAGAGTAATATGGAGATTATAATAGGAAAGATATCATTATTTGTACTAAGTCTTTTTTACTTTTTAGCTAAACGGTATGATTAGCTAGTGTAGCTGTTGCAAGTGCTTTAGTAGAAGCTTTTTTAATAATAAGTTGGTGGGGATTTAATTGGTATACCACTCTTTAAAAGAGTTCAGAACATCAGCAGGTAGTCTAGGTTGAGTAGCGGGTGCAAATTTAGTTGTATTAGCAATGGTTATATCACCTGTTTATGCTATGCTTGCAATGGCTTCTGTGTTAAACTTTGGATTGCTACCAGGATTTATTGCTGGTTATCTTATATCGTTTTAAATGAAAGTAATGCTATATTTCTTATGTATTATGGTATCTGGTATTATTTCAGGATATTGGTTCATTTTATTCAAAAACTATCCAATTCGTACAGCGGAACAAATTCGTGGTAGAACTGGAACAGCAACAAATGTGGCAGCTTAATAAAATAGTAGAATAAATTTTTTTCATAGAGGTTTAGGGGGAGTTATGATGAAGTACCGCTCAGTGTTTGATATTATTGGTCCGGTTATGATTGGTCCATCAAGTTCACATACAGCAGGCGCGGCAAGAATGGGGCAAGTTGCTCGTCAGCTGTTTCGTCATGAGCCAGAGAGAGTTAGCATTTCATTATATGGTTCATTTGCAAAAACATACCGTGGTCACGGTACGGATGTAGCGCTAATCGGTGGAATACTTGGATTTGAAACAGATGATTTACGTATTCCAAGTGCGTTAGATATTGCAAAAGAACGCGGGATTGAAGTGGAATTCATTGAAGAAGATGCAAATGCTCCGCATCCAAATACAGCGAAAATTCGTCTGTATAAAGGTGAAGAGGAAATTGAAGTTGTTGCTTGCTCAATTGGTGGCGGTAAAATTGAAGTTGTAGAATTAAACGGATTCGATCTTCAATTAACAGGCACGAGTCCAGCACTACTTATTGTAAATAACGATCGCTTTGGTGCTATCGCAGCTGTAGCTTCCATTCTTGCGAAACACGAGATTAACATTAGTACAATGAGCGTTTCTCGTAAAGAAAAAGGAAGAAGAGCGCTTATGGTCATTGAAACAGATGAATTGTTAGCAGATGAAGTGATTGAAGAAATAAAAGGGCAACAAAATATTTGTCAAGTAACTATTATGGATTAATTGTAGGGGGGACACACCATGTTTCGGAACGCAGCGGAACTAGTGGCGCAAGCTAAAGAACAAAATGTAAAAATCGCAGAAATTATGATTCAATGTGAAATGGAAACAAGACATATTTCACGTGAAGAAGTAATTGCTGGTATGGAAAAGAACTTAGTCGTGATGGAACAAGCAGTAGAACGTGGTATTCGCGGCGTGAAATCACCAACTGGTTTAACTGGCGGTGATGCTGTAAAAGTTCAAGCGTATATGAAGAGCGGAAAAGGCTTATCTGGAGATACGATTTTGGACGCAGTGAGTAAAGCTGTTGCAACAAATGAAGTAAACGCGGCGATGGGGATTATTTGTGCAACACCAACAGCAGGTTCTGCTGGAACAGTGCCAGGTGTACTGTTTGCACTGAAAGAAAAATTACAACCTACACGTGAAGAAATGATTGAATTTTTATTTACAGCAGGAGCTTTCGGTATGGTAGTTGCGAATAATGCTTGTATTTCTGGTGCGGCAGGAGGATGCCAAGCAGAAGTTGGTTCAGCAAGTGGAATGGCAGCGGCAGCAGCAGTTGAGATGGCTGGTGGAACACCAGATCAAGCAGCTACAGCGATGGCAATTTCATTAAAGAATATGCTTGGTTTAGTGTGCGATCCTGTTGCAGGACTTGTAGAAGTACCTTGTGTAAAGCGTAATGCAGCGGGTGCTTCAAATGCGATGATTTCAGCGGATTTATCATTAGCTGGTGTAACGAGTACAATTCCATGTGATGAAGTGATTGAGGCAATGTTTAGAATCGGACAAACGATGCCAGTAGCACTTCGTGAAACAGCTGAAGGCGGGCTTGCAGCAACACCGACAGGTCGTCGTCTACAAGAAGAGATTTTTGGAAAGAGTAATAACTAAAAGTATATGATGATAAAAAATGGAGCTCAAGTAAGATTGAGCTCCATTTTTATTTTTCTTTTGTGAGTTGTTCCAATGTTTTTCCAAGATCATGTGATCGTTTCGTTGCCTGTGTAATACAAGAAACGAGTGCTTGTTGAAATTTATTTTCCTGTAATACTTCAATGCCTGCTTCGGTAGTTCCGCCAGGAGATGTAATTTCCTTTCGCAAAATAGAAGGGTGTTTTTCGCTTGCTTTTAGCATTTCAGCAGCACCAATCATCGTCTGAAGAATAAGCGATTTTGCAACATCTTCTTTTAAACCAATTTTTTTTGCGGCGTCTTCCATCGCCTCTACTACGTAATAAATATAAGCTGGTCCACTTCCAGACAATGCAGTGACAGCATGCATATCTTCTTCCTCTACAACAGAGACGAGACCAACCGTTTCAAATAAAGATTTTGCAGTTTGAATATGTTCCGCTGTTGTATGTTTTGAAGGCGAAATAGCGGTAGCTGATTTTAAAATAGCGGCAGATGTATTTGGCATTGCACGAATGATCGGAACGTTTTTTTGAAGTAGGTTTCTAATCGAGTGAGTAGAAACACCTGCTAATAACGAAATAATAAGCAAATCCTTATTTATATATTCTTTAAGAGGGGTAAGCGCTTCTGCAACATCCTTTGGTTTCATTGCTAGAAAAAGAATATTTGTATTAGCAAGTAGTTCTTTTTTGTTATGCGTACCTTTGACACCATATTTTGTATGTAGCTCTTGTAACCTTGTCTCGTTAGAACGATTACTTACGGTAATTTGTTCTCCTTTAACTACATTTGCGTGTAACAATCCACCAATAATCGCTTCGGCAATAGAGCCTGCACCGAGAAAGGATATGTTTTGAATAGACATGATGTTCCTCCTTTAAACTTGGTTAGAAATACTTATAAATGTACATACATTCGGTTTTTTATAGAAAACACCTCTTTTTATCTGAAAATAATGACAAATTTATGTAGAAGTTGTAAACTGAAGAGGTATTCATTTTTGAACCGGAAAGAGTCAGGGGGGGCTAAGCATGACGGCGATTCACCGAATGGAGATTCCTGTGCCATTTGCAGTTGAGACTGTGAATGTGTTTTTAGTTGAGGGGGAGACATTAACATTAATTGATACAGGGACGAATACAGAAGAGGCAAAAAATGCGTTAGAAAGTCAATTAGGTGCATTAGGTTATACGATAGAAGATATTGAAACGGTAGTGATTACGCATCATCATGCGGATCATTGTGGACTTTTAAATATATTTTCTGAGAAAACGAATATTATTGGACACCCTTGGAATGAGCCGTGGATCACGCAAAATCCAGAGTTTTTAAAGCGGTATCATGAGTTTTTTAGAGAGACAGCCTTGCAGTTCGGTGTTCCAGCAGCATTTTTGAATGACGAGGCATTATTGACGACAAGGACACTTAAATATTCTTGTAATAGATCGTTAACACATACTGTGAGAGAGGGGGATCGTATTGATTCTTTACCTGGGTTTACAGTAATTGAAACCCCAGGTCATGCTTCTACTCATATTTCTTTATATAGAGAATCCGATGGGATATTAATTGGTGGGGATGCTCTCATTAGTCATATTTCTTCAAATCCAATATTAGAACCACCATATGAAGGGCAAATGGAAAGAGCACGTCCATTGCTACAATACAATCAAACGTTAAAACGTTTAAGTGAAATGAATATTTCACGTATTTTATCAGGGCATGGGGAAGATGTTCTAAATGTGAAACAACTTATTGAAACGAGGTTACAAAAGCAAGAAACACGTGCATTTAAAGTACTTGAGTTATTAAAGGAAAAACCGATGACAGCATTTGAAGTATGTGTGAAGCTATTTCCAGTATTATATAAAGAACAATTGCCGCTTACTATCTCCGAAACTGTTGGACAATTAGACTTTTTAGCATATAATCAACAAGTGATGATTGATGAATCTTCGCAACAATTGATTTATTATGCAAAGTAGGTGACAGCAATGACAGGACGCTTACAAGAAAAAGTAATCGTCATTACAGGCGCTTCTAGTGGAATTGGAGAGCAAGTTGCAATGCAAGTTGCAGAGCAGGGAGCGACTCCAGTATTAATGGCTCGAACAGAGGAGAAACTACAAGCGTTAGCAGACAAAATAAAAAAAACTTATAATACGCCTTGCTATTATTATGTATTAGACGTAAGTGAAGAGACGAAAGTACAATCTGTTTTTTCAAAGGTATTACAAGAAGTGGGACGTATTGATATATTGGTAAACAATGCGGGTTTTGGTATTTTTAAAACGTTTGAAGAGGCATCAATGGATGAAGTAAAGGATATGTTCCAAGTAAATGTATTTGGACTAGTAGCTTGTACGAAAGCGGTATTACCTTATATGGTAAAAAGAAACGAAGGACATATAATTAATATAGCTTCACTTGCTGGGAAAATTGCAACTCCGAAATCGAGTGCGTATGCAGCAACGAAACATGCCGTATTAGGGTTTACGAATAGTTTGCGCATGGAATTATCGAATACAGATATTTATGTAACAGCAATTAACCCAGGACCGATAGATACGAACTTTTTTGAAATAGCTGATCAATCTGGTACATATGTAAAAAATATGGGACGTTACATGTTAAAACCAACATATGTAGCAGAACAAATCGTAAAGGCGATGCAAACGAAAAAACGTGAAGTGAATTTGCCGAAGTGGATGGGAATGGGGCCTAAGCTCTATGCGTTATTCCCTGGTTTATTTGAACGTGTAGCAGGAAAATCATTAAGTAAAAAATAGGAGATTTCCATATGGAAATCTCCTATTTTTTTTATTTTCCAGTCACATAATCGTAAACGGTATCCTCAATTGCCTCGTATACGTCAATTTCATTATTCGAATGAATAATCACTTGAATATGTTTTACTAACATTTCCTGATCCTCTTTTGATACAGGATTGCATTGATATTGCTGAAAACTTTTTATAATCATTTTCTCAATTAACTTTTCGTTCATATTTTTCCCCGCCTGTATGTACGTATGTATTGTTTTATTGTACTTGAAGTGAAATGAAAAAACTACCATGCACTATTCTTGTATAAAAATTCGGTTGAGTATATTGTTTTTCTAGTAAAATTAAGTTTTTTTAGTTTTAAAAATTTATAAATATTTAATTGACTCTATAAATATACAATATTATAATCATACTTAATCTAAAGAATCGATATGAGGAGGAACTTATGAAAGTCGCAATTATTGGAGCAACTGGATATGGAGGTATTGAATTAATTCGGTTATTAGAGCAGCATCCGTATTTTTCGATATCATCTCTCCATTCTTTTTCGCAAGTTGGTGAGTGTATAGCGAATGTATATCCACATTTTCGAAATATCCTTGTCCATACGTTACAAGAAATTGATGTGGAGGAAATAGAGAAGGAAGCAGAAATTGTATTTTTAGCAACCCCAGCAGGTGTATCGGCAGAATTAACTCCAAAATTATTACAGGTAGGTTTAAAAGTAATTGACCTATCTGGAGACTTTCGTATGATAGATCCCCCATCATATGAACTGTGGTATAAAAGGCCAGCTGCACAAGAAGAAATTCTTAGGAAAGCAGTATATGGGCTAAGTGAATGGAAAAGGTCTGAGGTTCAAAATGCAGATTTAATTGCAAACCCAGGATGTTTTGCTACAGCTGTATTATTAGCGATAGCGCCGTTAATGCGTAGCGGCATAATTGAAGAAGATTCCATTATTATTGATGCGAAATCAGGAGTATCTGGAGCGGGCAAAACGCCAACAACAATGGCTCACTTTCCTGAGTTATATGATAACTTACACATTTATAAAGTTAATCAGCATCAGCATATTCCTGAGATTGAGCAAATGCTTGCAGAGTGGAATAGTGAAATGAAGCCAATCACGTTTAGTACACATTTAATACCGATATCACGGGGGATTATGATTACACTTTATGCGAAAGTGAAAAAGGAAATGAAAATAGAGCAGCTTCAAAAATTGTATGAAGAAACGTATGAATACTCAGCTTTCGTTCGAGTTCGCTCTCATGGAGAATTTCCAAGTCCGAAAGAAGTAAGGGGCTCAAATTATTGTGATATTGGGGTAGCTTACGATGAAAGAACAGAAAGAGTTACGGTCGTTTCTGTTATAGACAATATGATGAAAGGTGCGGCTGGGCAAGCGATTCAAAACGCAAATGTATTAGCGGGATTGGAAGAGACAACAGGTTTACAGCATATGCCGCTTTATCCATAAGGGGGACATGATGATTAAAGTAGCGTCTATTACAAAATTAGAAAGTGGTTCAATTGTAACGCCGAAAGGCTTTTCGGCAATCGGTACTAGCAATGGTTTGAAAAAGGAGAAAAAGGATTTAGGTGCAATCGTTTGTGACGTACCAGCATCGTGCGCCGCTGTTTATACAACAAATCAAATACAAGCAGCACCCCTGCAAGTAACGAAAGATAGTATAGCAACTGAAGGGAAATTACAAGCAATTATCGTTAATAGCGGAAATGCAAATGCTTGTACAGGAATGAAAGGTTTGCAAGACGCTTACGAGATGCGCGCATTAGGGGCAGAACATTTTGGGATGAAAGAAAATTACGTTGCGGTCGCTTCAACTGGTGTAATTGGAGTACTATTACCGATGGATAGCATTCGCAAGGGAGTTACATCTCTTATACCGACAAAAGAAGTAAGTGAAGCTCATTCTTTTTGTGAAGCAATTTTAACGACGGATCTTATAACGAAAGAAACTTGTTATGAGATGATTATTGATGGAAAAGAAGTGACTATCGCTGGTGTTGCTAAAGGTTCAGGAATGATTCATCCGAATATGGCAACGATGCTTAGTTTTATTACAACAGATGCCAATATAGAGCATGAAGTATTGCAAACAGCATTATCACAAATTACGAATCATACATTTAACCAAATTACGGTAGATGGAGATACTTCTACAAATGATATGGTCATCGTTATGGCAAGTGGATTGTCGGAAACGAAACCAATCAATATGGAACACACAGATTGGGAAACTTTCGTATTTACTTTACAGAAGGTATGTGAAGATTTAGCAAAAAAAATTGCACAAGATGGTGAAGGTGCTACGAAGTTAATAGAAGTAAATGTGCTAGGGGCTAAAGCGAGTGAAGAGGCAAAGAAAATTGCAAAGCAAATAGTTGGTTCAAGTCTTGTGAAAACCGCAATACACGGTGAAGACCCAAATTGGGGGCGAATTATTAGCAGTATTGGACAAAGTGAAGTAACGATTAATCCAAATACAATTGATATTACTCTTCAATCTATCGTTGTGCTAAAAAATAGTGAACCTCAAATATTTTCTGAAGAGGAAATGAAAAAGAAATTAAAAGAACATGAAATTATTATTGATGTGTATTTACATGTAGGAAAAGAGACCGGATCAGCTTGGGGATGCGACTTAAGTTATGATTATGTAAAAATAAACGCTTGTTATCGTACATAAGGAGAGAGAAGATGAGTGATTATATCGTAATTAAATGCGGCGGTAGCATGTTGGATCAATTAAATCATGTGTTTTTTGGTTGTATAAAGAAATTGCAACAGAAGTATAAGGTAGTGATTGTCCATGGTGGTGGCCCAGAAATTGATGCCAAATTAAAAGAGTGTCATATCGAAGTGGAAAAAAGAGATGGATTACGAGTAACACCAAAAGAAGTGAGGGATGTTGTTCAAATGGTGCTATGTGGTAGTACAAATAAAAAGTTTGTAATGAATTTACAAAAGAATAATTTACTGGCCGTAGGGCTTTCAGGGTGTGATGGTAATTTACTTCAAGTTCAACCTGTCAGCGAAGAAATAGGATATGTAGGAGAGGTAAGTTATGTAGAAACAACCTTATTAAAAAAATTAATAGATATGAATTATATTCCTGTTATTGCCCCAATCGGAATAAATGGTAATGAGGTGTATAACATAAATGCGGATACTGCTGCAGCTGGGATTGCGGATGCGCTATCCGCAAAAGAACTTATTTTCATTACAGATGTAGATGGGATATTACATGAAGGGAAATTGGTAAAGAAAACAGATGAGTCTGAGATTGCAACTTTTATAGAAAAAGGTGTTATTACAGGCGGGATGATTCCGAAAGTACAGGCGGCACTTACATCATTAAAAATGGGAGTACAAAAGGTAAGTATTGTGAATGGTACAAAGGATTTTACTGAGGTCACAGGCGAGTGTATCGGAACGACGGTAACGAAAGGCGTGAGTATTGTATGACGAGTCATCTTTTTCAAACGTATGGAAGAAGAAACGTTGAGTTTGTAAAGGGGAATGGAACGAAAGTTATTGATAAACATGGTAAGCAATATGTAGATTTCACTTCCGGTATTGGAGTATGTAATTTAGGACATTGTCATCCTACTGTTGTAAAGGCGGTTGAAAAGCAACTTGGAGACATATGGCATATATCGAATTTATTTACAAACTCCTTACAAGAAGAGGTTGCATCGTTAGTAACAGAAAATACAGCATTAGATTATGTGTTTTTTTGTAATAGCGGGGCAGAGGCGAATGAAGCAGCTTTAAAGCTAGCTCGTAAGCATACTGGAAAATCTCTAGTCGTAACATGTGAGCAGTCTTTTCACGGTAGAACATTTGGAACGATGAGTGCAACAGGTCAAGATAAGGTGAAAGAAGGGTTTGGTCCACTACTTCCGTCTTTTTTACATATCCCTTTTAACGATATACAAGCATTAGAGGAAGTAATGAATGAAGAAGTTGCGGCAGTAATGATAGAAGTTGTTCAAGGAGAGGGCGGAGTCATACTAGCTGATTCGTTTTTTTTGAAAGAAATCGAAATATTATGTAATAAGTACGGTTCTCTATTTATTATAGACGAAGTACAAACGGGTATAGGAAGAACCGGAACACTATTCGCTTACGAACAAATGGGAATAAAACCTGATATCGTTACTATCGCTAAGGCTCTTGGAAATGGTATTCCCGTTGGAGCAGTAATTGGTAGGAAAGAACTGGGCTCTTCTTTTAATGCGGGATCACACGGTTCAACTTTTGGAGGGAATTATATTGCGATGACTGCTGCGAAAGAAGTGTTACAGGTAAGCAAGGAACCATCCTTTTTAAAAGACGTACAGGAAAAGGGCGAATACGTATTAAAGAGATTGCAAGAAGAGTTATGTCATGTCGAATGTATTCAAAATATTCGTGGCAAGGGGCTTATGATTGGAATCGAATATAAGCATGAAGTTTCAAATTTTATAGAACAACTTGAAAAAGACGGGCTACTCGTATTACAAGCAGGGCCGAATGTCATAAGACTATTACCGCCACTCATTGTAACGAATGAAGAGTTAGAACAGGCAGTATATATGATAAAAAAAGTAGTTTGTACAAAAAACGTATCAATTATATAAGGGGGAAATTTCATGTCAACTGTACAAGTACCGAAATTAAATACGAAAGATCTTTTAACACTAGAAGAATTAACGAAAGAAGAAATTATTTCTTTAATTGAGTTCGCTATATATTTAAAAAAGAATAAGCAAGAGCCTTTATTACAAGGTAAAATATTAGGGCTTATCTTTGATAAACATTCAACTCGTACTCGTGTATCTTTTGAAGCAGGAATGGTACAGCTCGGAGGACATGGAATGTTTTTAAGTGGGAAGGAGATGCAAATCGGAAGAGGAGAGACCGTTTCTGATACTGCGAAAGTACTGTCTCATTATATTGATGGGATTATGATACGTACATTCTCACACGCGGATGTAGAAGAGTTGGCAAAAGAATCGAGCATTCCTGTTATTAATGGATTAACGGATGATCATCATCCTTGTCAAGCATTAGCAGATTTAATGACGATATATGAAGAAGTGAATACATTTAAAGGAATTAAATTGGCTTATGTAGGTGATGGGAATAATGTGTGTCATTCGTTACTGTTAGCGAGTGCAAAAGTCGGAATGAATATGACTGTGGCAACACCCGTAGGGTATGAACCGAATGAGGAAATTTTTAAAAAAGCGTTAGCGATTGCTAAAGAAACAGGCGCTGAAATTGAAATTTTGCATAATCCTGAATTAGCGGTACAGGAAGCAGATTTTATTTATACTGATGTTTGGATGAGTATGGGGCAAGATGGAGAAGAAGAGAAATATACTTTATTTCAACCTTATCAAATCAATAAAGAACTTGTTATGCATGCAAAGCAAACATATCGTTTCTTACACTGTTTACCTGCTCATCGTGAAGAAGAAGTAACAGGAGAAATTATTGATGGACCACAGTCTATCGTTTTTGAGCAAGCTGGTAATCGATTACATGCTCAAAAAGCATTATTAGTAAGTTTATTTAATAATGTAGAAGAACCTTCCTAAAAGGAAGGTTTTTTATATTAAAATGTCGGATGTATATTTGGTTAATCATTTTTATATCATTTATAATAGAAAGAGAAAACTAAATTTGTTATTCAGTGCGTGTAAGGACATACTACATATAAAATATAGTTAAAGAGATGATGAGAGTGAAAACAACTAAGCAAACATATTCGTTTTTTCAGCGGATGTGGAGAATATTAAAGTTTCAATATTATAAGTTGCTTCGATCGCCAGAAGGAGCAAAGAAAGTGTCGTTAGGTTTTGCTATTGGTTTTGGTTTAGAAATGTTAGTAATTTATACAGCATCGCTCGTATATGTAATATTTTATCCAATCGTTCGATTAGCAAAAGGATCATTTCCTGCTGCAGTTATTGGCAATATTATTGGGAAAATATCGTTTCTCCCAGTGTTTTTATTTCCGCTTGCGTATGCGCTAGGGAAAATGATTTATCCATTTCATGTACAAAAAATACATCATGAACCATTCACGATATCGGACTTGTTTTCAAGTCACATTTTCACGATGTTAAAGAGCTTATTACAGAGTGAAGTATATGTATTAATTGGAATGACAATTTTAGGAGTTGTATTCGGTGTAGTTTCATATTTCGTTGTGCATTATTTATATGAAAAGAATCGTAAGTTACGTTTGAAGAACAGAAAGAAAAAAGTGAGAGAACCACTTGTACAAATATAAAGAATGGCACATTCATTTTCTCCTTTGAATATGTTTAAGAAAAAGGGGGAGAGAATGGATGTATTATTACTATGTACCTCAAGTATACCCATATATAAATTATTATCCGGTAAACGATCTGAGACAGCAAGTTGGAGTGTATCAACAGCAACAATTTCAGCAATTGCCACAAATACCACCACAACAATCGACGCAAGATCAAAAACCATATTTAACGACATGGCCATATTCAAATGTATACTACGGTAACTATTATGAATCATAAAGCTGCTTCTATTTAGAAGCAGCTTTATGCGTTTGTTTTCAAAATTAAATTTTGAATGGTTTGAAGAGATTGAATGAGCTTTTCGCGCTCTTCCTCAGATAATGTTTGGAAATTTTCTTTTAGTTTGTCTAAAATGAATTGCTGATACTGATTTACTAATAATTTCCCTTCAGCTGTTAGAGAAATTAAAATGACCCGTCGATCTTTTTCGCTATAATGACGCTCTATTAGTTCCTCTTGAATAAGTTTGTTTAATAGAGGTGTCATGTTAGGCCTTGAAATCGCTAGCCGCTTGCCGATTTCGGAAACTGCTAATGTGCCATTTTCATGCAAAAGTAGTAATACTTGTGTATGTGATGGCGGCATATGTCTTTGAGAAGAAAATTCTCCAGGAAGCATAAATTTGCGATAAAAAAGAGGCACTAGCGAAAGAAGATGATCAACAATACGTTCCCACTCGCGTGATTCCATATAAAGGCCCCCTTCCACTTTCATTGTAACAAAAAAGACATGGTATAAAAATAGAATTGTTTCACAGCAGCTTTAATATTTGTAGGATAACACTTGCTTTGTAAATGTATTAGCAATAATCGCATAGCCGTTATCATTTGGGTGCACTTGGTCAAATAGTAAATCTTTTTTATCATTCGATATTAATTTACGAATTGGTAAAACGATAGACGGTTGATTTGCTTTTGAAATGGAATAAACGGATTCATTCCATCCGTCTAAAAACATGTCTGCATAACTTGCGATGGAGTCATCGAGTTGTAACGGGTTATAGAGTTCTGAGAGAATGAGTAAAGCGTTCGGATTTTGATCTCGAACTGTCTTTACAATAGTTTTTATATCCGCTTCAAAATGAGCTTTTTCTTTATTTAACATTTTAATACCATCTATAACACCGACATCACGATTTAAGCGAAATAAATTATTTCCTCCAATATTAATCGTAATTATATTTGCAGCTCTAATTTTTTGCTTTACATCTTCTGATTGAACTTTTTTAGCGAGACGATCTGTAGTAAGGCCGTTTATCCCAAGATTTTCTACTGTAATTGGTTTATGAATTTGTGCTTCTATTTGTCTGGAAGCTAATTCAGCAAATCCACCTTGTGTCGATCCATATCCTTTAGCGAGTGAATCACCTAATACGAGGTGATAAAAGGAGTCGTTTGTTTGCTTATCAATCCAACTTGGAGCAGATGTTTTCTCTGTTTTGTCTTCAGGTTCGTTTTGTTTTGTCTCATCGTTCTTTTCAAAATTAGAATAAGAAATGATTAGAAGGAGGAGACAAACAACTATTAAGATGACTTTTTTCATAAATTCATCCTCCTTGTAATTGGTAATTGTATCATATTCAGCAGTATTAGCAATGTAAGGGCATATTATATGTTTATGAAAAGTTTACAATAACTTTACAGAAAATTTGTTGAAGTTTGTCAAAAAATATTGACGATACGAAAGAGTTTTATATATGATAATGTCAGATAAGGTGAAATGCTACTTAGTGGGAGCTTTATCTCCCGTTAATTGTTAGTCTTCATCAATCGAGCGTTTAAGGGGACTACTCGTTAGCGCAGGATGAAATGAAAATCGTGTCTCTAATAGAAGAAAAAAGGTATGTGATTATGGACCGATAGGGATTCATTTCATTATTTCTGGTAATTGTATAAGGGGGATTTTTTGTGAAAAAGTCAAAAAAAATGCTAGCTGGAGCAACTCTTGCTATAGGTGTAATAGCGCCGCAAGTATTGCCAACAACAGCTCATGCGGATGAGAATACTGGGGAGAGTACAGTTAACTTACGAATTCTAGAAACATCAGATATTCACGTTAACTTAATGAATTACGATTATTATCAAACGAAAACAGATAATAAAGTAGGTCTCGTGCAAACGGCAACACTCGTTAATAAAGCACGTGAAGAAGTGAAGAACTCGGTCCTATTTGATGATGGGGATGCATTACAAGGGACGCCGCTTGGAGATTATGTAGCGAATAAAATAAAAGATCAGGAGAATTCTGTTGATACTAACTATGTCCATCCATTATATCGTGTAATGAATTTAATGAAGTATGACGTCATCTCTCTTGGGAATCATGAATTTAACTACGGTTTAGAGTATTTAAAAAAAGTGATTAAAAAAACGGATTTCCCGGTTATTAACTCGAATGTCTATATAGATGACCATGATGGTAATGATGAGAATGACAAGCATTACTTTGATAAACCATATCATATTTTTGAGAAAGAAGTAGTGGATGAATCAGGACAAAAACAAAAGGTGAAAATTGGCGTAATGGGATTTGTTCCACCTCAAGTTATGAACTGGGATAAAGCAAATTTAGAAGGAAAAGTTAAAGCGAAAGATATAGTTGAAACAGCGAAGAAAATGGTGCCGAAAATGAAAGCGGAAGGTGCAGATGTTATCGTTGCACTAGCTCATTCCGGTGTTGATAAAAGTGGATACAACGTTGGTATGGAAAACGCGTCGTATTATTTAACAGAGGTTCCTGACGTAGATGCAGTATTAATGGGACATTCACATACTGAAGTGCAGGATATATTTAATGGTGTTCCAGTTGTAATGCCTGGTGTGTTTGGCAGTAACTTAGGTATTATTGATATGCAATTGAAAAAGGTAAACGGAAAATGGGAAGTACAAAAAAAGGATCAACCTAAGCCAGCACTTCGTAAGATTGCTGATGGTAAAGGTAATCCATTAGTACAGTCGGATCAAAAATTAGTTAATGAAATTAAAGATGAACATGAAAAGACAATCGAATATGTAAATACACCTGTAGGTAAAACGACTGCACCAATTAATAGTTATTTTTCACTAGTACAGGATGATCCTTCCGTACAAATTGTGACAAATGCGCAAAAATGGTACGTAGAACAAGAACTTAAAAAACCAGAGTACGAAAAGTTTAAAGGTATACCAGTTTTATCTGCAGGCGCACCATTTAAAGCAGGTGGCCGAAACGGTGCTACATATTATACGGATATTCCAGCTGGAACGTTAGCAATTAAAAACGTTGCAGATTTATATGTATATCCAAATACTTTATATGCTGTAAAAGTAAATGGGGCACAAGTGAAAGAATGGCTTGAAATGTCTGCAGGTCAGTTTAATAAAATTGATCCAAAGGAAACGAAAGAACAGCCGTTAGTAAATATAGGCTATCCTACATATAACTTTGATATTTTAGATGGTTTAAAATACGAAATTGATGTGACGCAACCAGCAAAATATGATAAAGATGGAAAAGTTATAAAGGAAAATGCGAATCGTATTGTAAATATGACGTATAAAGGTAAGCCAGTAGCTGACAATCAAGAATTTATCGTCGCTACAAATAACTATCGTGGAAGTAGCCAAACGTTCCCAGGTGTAAGTAAAGGGGAAGTTGTATACCAATCACAAGATGAAACACGTCAAATCATTGTGAAGTATATGCAAGAAACACCAGTTATTAATCCAGCAGCCGATCAAAACTGGACATTTAAGCCGATTGTTGCAGATAAATTAAATACAACATTCGATTCTTCACCAAATGCACAAAAGTATATAAAGAAAGATGGGAAAATATCATATGTTGGACCATCTGAAAATGAATTTGCTAAATATGCAATTGATATAACGAAGAAGAACGATGGTGGAGAAAAACCAACAACACCACCAACAGGTGAAGGTAATAATGGAGGAAATCCAACGACACCACCAACAGGTGAAGGCAATAATGGAGGGAATCCAACGACACCACCAACAGGTGAAGGTAATAATGGAGGGAATCCAACGACACCACCAACAAATGAAGGTAATAGTGGAAACAATGCAGGATCTGGACAAACTACAACAGATGATCAAAATACAAAAGAAACAACGACAACTGTAAGTGAAAATAAAGAAGCTGACAAAGATGAGCGTGATTTACCGAAAACAGGTGCAAGTGTTGCTTCTACAATTGGAGCGGGTCTTGCATTTGTTGGAGCGGGATTACTTATGTTATTTAGAAGAAAGAAAGCGAATAGATAGTCGAGAAATATAAAAAGGATTACCGATTAAGGTAATCCTTTTTGTTACATTATGAAACTGGTACTGCTTTTTCTTTTTTCCATGAAAGACCGAATCCAGTAAAGCCGACGATAATGGTTACAACTGGACAAGCTAAACAGAAGATTGCGTATGGCAGGTAATCGAATGTTGGAACGCTAAGAACGTTTGTTAAGAATACGCCACTTACACCCCATGGTACGAGTGGATTAATTACTGTACCAGCATCTTCTAATACTCGTGATAAATTACGACGTTCTAAACCGACTTCATCGTATTTATTAGCAAATGCTTGTCCTGTTAAAACGATGGATAAGTACTGCTCACCAAGTAAGAAGTTTACACCAATTGCAGTTGAAGCAGTAGAAATAATTAAGCGTGTACTATTTTTAACAAAGCTAGAGATGATATTCATCAGCTGCGCGATAATACCCATCCCTTGTAGTAATCCTCCCATGCAAAGAGCTAGGAAAATAAGGGAAACGGACATCATCATACTTTGTAAACCGCCGCGAGATAATAAGCTATCAATATCTTTTATACCAGTTTTAGAAACGTAACCGTCCTGCATAATTTTCATTAAATCAGTTAGAGATGTACTAGGTTTGAAAATAAAGAGAATAATGATTCCTACTACGATTCCAGCAAGTAATGTTGGAACTGCTGGAACCTTTTTGAATGCGAATAGGAACAGTAATAAAATTGGAATAAGTGTAACGATAGAAATTGTTGCATTTTTTTCTAACGTGCTAATAAAGGATGTGAAATCAACATTGCCTCCAGATCCACTGCCTAAAATGAAATATGCAATAAAAGCAATAATGAAAGCTGGAACTGTCGTCCAAAGCATGTTACGAATATGTTCAAATAAATCTACACCGGTTACAGCAGGAGCTAAGTTTGTTGTATCAGATAAAGGAGACATTTTATCCCCAAAGAATGCACCAGAAATAATTGCACCAGCGATAAGCGCTGGATCGTATCCAAGAGCACTACCCATGCCCATAAAGGCAAGTCCTACAGTTGCAGCAGTTGTAAATGCACTACCGATACTCGTTCCAACAATCGCACAAACAACAAAAACAGTTGGAACGAAAATTTTCGGAGATACAAGTTGGAAGCCGTATACCATTAAAGTTGGAATTGTTCCAGCTGCGATCCATACACTAATTAATACGCCTACAAGTAAGAAAATAAAAATAGATGGAATCCCCGCTGAAATACTACTGATCATCCCTTTTTCCATAGTAGACCAAGAGATTTTTTTCATAAACCCAAACGCTAATAAAATAACGATACCGAATAAAATCGGGATATGCGGTGAAACTTCTAATTGAATAACACTAAAACCAATACAGAAAAAGATAAAAATTGTTAAAAGAACAGATTCAATTTTTGAAACCATTGTTTTCCCCTCCTAATTAATCGAGAATAGCCTTTTTTATATAAAATTCGCCAATATTGTATATTTCCTTTTAAATTTTAGAATTTTTTGACAAATTACCGGTAATTTGTTAATACTTCTATATGATACGGAAATGATTGGATAAAAAAACGTCCCTGCATATAATTATGCAGGGACGAAGAAATCGCGGTACCACCCTAGCTTGTAAAATGAATGTATCACAAAATAAAGGGTCGTATGATATGCGTTAATAAAATAAAAAACGCCCCTGCAATATATGCAGGGACGAAAAATTCGCGGTACCACCCTAAATTGTGAAACAGTGTCGTTTCACCACTCTTTAGACATAACGGTCTATAACCGTCTTTCACTACTCCTTACGTTTCGTAAAAGAAGCTCCAGGGGGTAATTCATAATTCGCTCTGTACTGGTTCGCACCGACCACCAGCTCTCTGAAATCAGAAATCGAAATACTACTAAATCCTATCAACGCCGATTCATATGATGTTAGTTAAATTTTTATCATATATTCATCATACATGTCAATAAAAATGTGTAATATTTTTTTAGGGAAATAAAGGAGATAGGTTTTAACATTGAAAAATGTGCGTTATAATGAATTCGAAAGGGGAGAAAAGAGTGAAGAAAAAACTAATTCTTTTTACCACCTTACTAGTCATTGGCGGAAGTGCTGGAATTTACACAGCTTTTGCAGTTGAATCAGAGCAGGTGAAGCAAAAGCAAATCCAGCAATCAGAAGTGAAGAAAGTGAAAGAAACGGAAGAGAAGAAGTCGATGGAAAAAGCAGCTGCGAAACTAGGAGTTTCTACTGATGAGAAAACAAAAGAGGAAATTACGAAAGAAGTAAACACAGCTAGATTTGAGAAGCGTCATGATTTATTAATTGAGCATGCAAAACAACTGGGAATTGATACAGAAGGAAAAAAAGATGAAGAGATTATTTTAGAAATCGGAAAGATACAGCATGGAAAGTAGAACAACTTATCGTATGATAAGTTGTTCTTTTTTAAGAACTGTTTAATTTAAAAATAATTGACAGTCTTTTGGATTTAATGTTAACTATATCTATAAACTAGTTAACATTAGGGGTGACAATTGTGACTGTGAATAGTAATACGACTGAAAAATCATCTTATACATATGAAGAATTATCAGAGAAAAATAAAGCTTACGTATGGCACCCATTTACACAAATGAAAGATTATTTAGAAGAAGATCCTGTCATTATTGAACGTGGAGAGGGAAGAAAGCTATACGATGTAAATGGAAATGAATATTGGGATGGGGTTTCATCTATTTGGCTAAATGTTCACGGACATCAAGTGCCAGAATTAGATGAAGCAATTCGTGAGCAATTAAATAAAATTGCTCATTCTACTATGTTAGGACTTGCTAACGTTCCATCAATTTTATTAGCAGAAAAAATTATTGAGGTTGTACCAGAAGGATTGAAGAAGGTGTTCTATTCAGACTCTGGTTCTACAGCTGTTGAAATAGCAATTAAGATGGCTTTCCAATATTGGCAACATAAAGGGAAACCGAGAAAACAAAGATTTGTTACATTAAAAGAAGCATATCACGGTGATACGATTGGTGCTGTTTCAGTAGGAGCAATAGACTTGTTTCACCAAGTGTATAGTTCACTCTTATTTGAAGCAATTAAAATGCCGTATCCATATACATATCGTTCTCCTTATGGAGATAATAAGGAACAAATTGTAAAAAAACATTTAGAAGAAATGGAAGAAATGCTGAAAGAAAAACATGAAGAAATTGCAGCTATTATTGTAGAACCTTTAATGCAAGGTGCTGGCGGTATGATTACAATGCCGAAAGGATATTTAAAAGGGCTAAGGGATTTATGTACAACATATAATGTTTTATTTATTACGGATGAAGTAGCAACGGGATTTGGGCGCACTGGAAAAATGTTTGCATGTGAACATGAAAATGTGACGCCAGACATTTTAACCGCTGGGAAAGGTTTAACAGGTGGTTATTTACCGGTTGCAGTTACGGTAACGACAGACGAAATATATAATGCCTTCTTAGGAGAATATGAGGAACAAAAATCATTTTTCCATGGTCATAGTTACACAGGTAATCCGTTAGGGTGTGCAGTAGCAATTGCGAATCTAGAATTATATGAAAAAACAAATTTAATAGAAGATGTTGCACGTAAAACAGAATATGTAGCAAAGCAATTAGAAGCGCTCTTTGCATATAAACATGTAGGTGATATTCGTCAGTGTGGGTTAATGGTTGGTATTGAACTAGTGAAGAATAAGGAAACGAAAGAATCGTTTGAATGGACAGAAAGAGTCGGTGTGCAAGTATGTAAACGCTCAAGAGATCTTGGCATGATTTTACGACCGCTCGGTAACACGATTGTATTTATGCCTCCTCTTGCTTCTACAATTGATGAGATTGATGATATGTTACGCATTTTATATAAAGCAATCTCAGATGTTACGGAGGGAGAAGAATGAGCGGTTTTTTCATAACAGCAACAGATACTGAAGTTGGAAAAACTGTGGTTGCAGGTGCGTTAGCAGGTGTATATAGAGAGTTGGGATATAACGTAGGGGTATATAAACCGTTGCAAAGTGGACATGTTGCATCAAACCCTGAGGGAGATGCAGCAAGATTAAAAGCATTATCGGGTGTACCGACAAAAGAAGATGAAATTTGTCCTTATTCCATTGAAGAACCGCTTGCTCCGAGACTTGCGATGAAAAGAGCTGGAAGAGTCGTAAAGTTAAAAGACATTATGAGGCACTATGAAGAACTATTAAAAGAGTTTAATAGCGTATTTGTCGAAGGGGCAGGCGGGCTTGCAGTCCCATATACTGAAGATAGTTTAGTAATTGATTTCGCAAAACAATTACAGTTGCCTCTTATTATAGTAGCTCGCCCTACGCTAGGGACAGTAAATCATACTGTCTTAACAATTTCTTATGCACAGGCACACGGTTTAACAGTAGCAGGTGTAATTTTGTCTAGTTGTAAAGAATGTGACAAAGAAAGAGTGCAAGAAAATAAAGAAATGATTGAGGAGTTAAGTGGAGTACCAGTTTTAGGTTTATTACCATTTCTTGAAGGTGAATTTACTAGGGAAAAATTATTGGAATCAGCAAAAGAACATATTATGATTTCAAAATTAGAGGAGTTCATTCAAAATGAATCAAACGTGGCGCACACATCTTCAATCTAAATTACAACAATTACATGAGCAAGGACAGTATCGTAATTTGCATGTAACAGAGCAAGCAGAAGAGACGTGGCTTATTCGAGATAAAAAAAGGTTGTTAAATTTAGCATCAAATAATTATTTAGGATTAGCTGGGGATGAAAGATTAAAAGAAGCTGCTATTGCGTGTACAAAAAAATATGGAACTGGTGCGACTGCCTCTCGCCTCGTTGTAGGAAATTATCCATTGTATGAAGAGGTTGAGAGAAGTGTATGCAACTGGAAAGGTACTGAAAGAGCACTAATTGTAAATAGTGGATATACAGCAAATGTAGGTGCTATATCTGCTTTAGCCTGTCGTCACGATATTGTGTTTAGTGATAAATTAAATCACGCAAGTATTGTTGATGGAATTATATTAAGCGGCGCAGAACATAAAAGGTATCGTCATAATGATTTGGATCATTTAGAGAAGTTATTGAAAATAGCGTCACCTGAAAAGAGGAAATTAATCGTAACTGATACTGTTTTTAGTATGGATGGTGATACTGCATACTTGAGAGAATTAGTGCAGCTTAAGGAGAAATACGGGGCAATCATTATAGTTGATGAAGCGCATGCGAGTGGAATATATGGAATCGATGGAGCTGGGTTATCTCATATAGAAAAAGACGTTGCTCAAAAAATTGATATACATATGGGGACGTTTAGTAAAGCTTTAGGGTGCTATGGTGCGTATTTGACAGGCGATGCAATTTATATAGAGTATTTACGAAATATGATGAGAAGCTTTATTTTTACTACAGCCTTACCACCAGGAATATTAGGGGCGATACGAAAAGTAATTGAAATTGTGAAAGAAGATAACGAAAGAAGAGAGAGTCTTATAGCGAATGGTTCATATTTCAGAACCCATTTACGAGAAGCTGGTTTTGATATTGGGAATAGCTCAACTCATATTGTACCGATTGTAGTCGGTTCAAATGAAAATGCTTTACGGTTTAGTAAAAGATTACAAGAGGTAGACATCGCAGCAATTGCAATTCGTCCACCGACGGTTCCAATTAATAGTTCCCGGGTCCGTTTTGCTGTTACGTCACAACATACAATAGCTGATTTAAAATGGGCCATTGACCAAATTATTCACATTGCGAAAGAAGAGGAGCTTTTCGTATGAAAGAGCTAAAGATTATTTTTATCCCTGGATGGGGAATGGAAGAAAATGTTTGGGATTTAGTACTTCCGTATTTCAAAGAATATCCTGTTCAATGCATAGATTGGCGTAACGTGAAAGAGATAGGCGAGTTTGCGGAACGAATAATAGATGTAGCGCATGATGAAAATGTAATTTTAGTTGGATGGTCATTAGGAGCTTTAGTGGCAATTCAAGCCTATAAAAAGATTAAGGCGAAAGGTATCGTATTAATTGGTGGTACTGCTAAATTTACAAATACGAGTGACTATACAAGTGGATGGAATTCTTTGCATGTAGAACGGCTGAAAAAGAATTTGGTGGGGAAGAAAGAAGATACGCTCAAGCGGTTCTATGAAAATATGTTTACGAAAGATGAGTTGAAAGAGAATAAATGTTTTGAAGATATTGTAAAACATTTTAAAGGGGATTCTATTCAGTCTTTACAATTAGGTTTGGATTATTTAATAGAAACAGATATGAGAGGAGAGCTGAAAGAAATTCAAGCACCTATACTATTTATTCATGGAGAGCAGGATGTAATATGTCCATTGTCTGCTGCTCATAGTATGGCGGACAATACAAATGTAACACTCAAGGTAGTAAGTGAGGCAGGACATGCATTATGTATAACGAATTTTGAATATTGTGCAAATGAGGTAATTCAATTTGTAGAGGGGATACGACATGATCAACAAAACGTTACTGCAAAAACGGTTTAACGTGGCAGCTGTATCTTACGATCAATATGCAAATGTACAAAAAAAGATGGCACATTCATTACTTTCTACATTGAATCGACGATATAGTGCAAATTCATCGATACGTATTTTAGAACTGGGATGCGGGACAGGTTATGTCACAGAGAAATTATCAAACTTATTTCCAAAAGCGCATATTACAGCTATTGATTTTGCTGAAAGTATGATTGCGGTTGCGAAAACTAGACAAAATGTAAAAAATGTAACGTTTCACTGTGAAGATATCGAACGATTACGATTAGAAGAATCATATGATGTCATTATTTCAAATGCTACATTTCAATGGCTAAATGATTTAAAACAAGTGATTAGAAATCTATTTCATCATTTGTCTACAGATGGGATACTACTCTTTTCAACGTTTGGACAAGAAACTTTTCAAGAGCTTCACAATTCGTTTCGGAGGGCGAAAGAAGAAAAAAATATACGAAATGAAATAGTGATAGGTCAACGTTTTTATTCGAAAGATCAGTTACGCCATATATGCAAGATAGAAACAGGGGATGTACATGTTTCTGAAACATGTTACATAGAGAGTTTTGCAGAAGTTAGAGAGTTTCTGCATTCTATTCGAAAAGTAGGAGCGACCAATAGTAATGAAGAATCATATTGCCAAAGTCCCTCACTCTTTCGTGCGATGCTTCGTATATACGAAAGAGACTTCACGGGAAATGAAGGGATAATGGCAACGTATCATGCTTTATTTACGTATATAACAAAAGAGGGGAAGAGATGAAATGAAACAAGTACAAACAAAAAGAGATTGGAAAAAACTTGCATACGACGTAGTAGAAGAGAAAATGATTACGAAAGAAGATGCAATAGCAATATTAGAAGCTGATGATACAGAAGTTTTAGAAATTATGAATGCAGCCTACATCATTCGTCATCATCATTTTGGTAAGAAAATAAAATTGAATATGATTATTAATACGAAATCTGGCTTATGTCCTGAAGATTGTGGGTATTGTTCACAGTCTATTATTTCAGAAGCACCAATTGATAAATATGCATGGTTAACGCAGGAGAAGATTGTAGAAGGAGCACATGAAGCAATTCGCCGTAAAGCGGGTACATATTGTATTGTAGCATCTGGCCGTCGCCCGACAGATAAAGAAGTAAATCACGTAATTGGGGCTGTGAAGGAAATTCGTGAAACGACAGATTTGAAGATTTGTTGCTGTTTAGGTTTCTTAAACGAAGATCAAGCAGGACGCTTAGCAGAAGCTGGTGTTCATCGTTATAACCACAACTTAAATACACATGAAAACAATTATGAAAGCATTTGCTCAACTCATACGTATGACGATCGTGTTGATACGGTTCAAAAAGCGAAACAAGCTGGTATTTCACCATGCTCTGGGGCGATTTTTGGAATGGGAGAAACAATTGAAGAACGTGCTGAAATAGCATTTGAATTACAACGTATAGATGCAGATTCTATTCCGTGTAATTTCCTCGTTGCTGTAAAGGGCACACCGCTTGAAGGACAAAAAGAGTTAACACCTGTAGAATGTTTAAAAGTATTGGCGATGATGCGTTTCGTAAACCCAACAAAAGAAATTCGTATTTCAGGAGGTCGCGAAATTAATTTACGTTCTGTACAGCCACTCGGCTTATTTGCAGCAAACTCTATTTTTGTCGGGGATTACTTAACGACAGCTGGACAAGAGCCAACTGCAGACTGGGGTATGATTGAAGATTTAGGATTTGAGATTGAGGAATGTGCACTATAAGATAGAGGAAAAAGCAAACTTGTAAAAGAGTTTGCTTTTTTTGTAAATAAAATGTAATAAAAGGCTATTATCACTTGATACGAATGGGTTTTGAGTGAGAAAAAGAATTTTTGCGGACGAATTTTCCAAGCCCTAGTTGTACATAGTAAATATGTATTTTATATTGGGTTGGAGGATTTTACATGCACAAATACATATTAGCGATTATGACCTGTCTAATTTTAATAAAAGCAATAAGTACTGATCCAGTTAAGGCCGCTGAAAATCCTGAACAAAAAGAGATGCAACAAAGAATTGAACAACATTTTCGAACGAAAGCTGAACATTTTGGATTGAAAACGGAAGGGAAAGATTTAAAGGAAGTACGAAAAGAAATTACTATTATAGAAGAAGCGAAAAAAAGAGAGAATGTATGGAGAACAGCGCAAGCACTTCGTATAAAGACAGAAGGAAAAACGATGAATGAATTAATAAAAGATGTACGAAAAAAAGCGAAAAAATAAAAAGAGGCCGCAGCCTCTTTTTTTATGCCCATTGTTTTGATAAGTGAGCCATTTCAATGGCAGCAACGGCTGATTCATATCCTTTATTACCAGCTTTCGTACCTGCACGTTCAATCGCTTGTTCAATTGTTTCTGTCGTTAATACACCGAAAATAACAGGGATGTCAGTTTGTAGTGATAAAGACGCAACACCTTTTGCTACTTCATTACAAACGTAATCGTAATGTGTAGTAGCTCCACGGATTACAGTACCTAAAGTAATAACAGCATCATACTTTCCGCTACTGGCCATCTTTTTAGCGATTAAAGGAATTTCAAATGCACCAGGAACCCAAGCGACATCAATATCATTTTCTTCTACGCCGTGACGTTTTAATCCGTCTAAAGCGCCGCCAAGTAATTTACTTGTAATAAATTCATTAAAACGTCCAACAACAACCCCAACTTTTAATCCTGTACCAACTAAATGACCTTCGAATACCATAATAAATCTCTCCTTTGATTATAAGTTTAATAAATGTCCTAATTTGTTTACTTTCGTTTGTAAATATGTTTTATTCTCTTCTTTTGTTGGCATTTGCAACGGTACACGCTCGACTACTTCTAAATCGTAACCTTGTAAGCCAGCAATTTTTCTTGGATTATTCGTTAATAATCGTAAACTTTGTAAGCCTAAATCTTTTAATATTTGAGCGCCGATACCATAATCACGAAGGTCAGCAGGGAAGCCGAGTTTTTCATTTGCTTCTACAGTATCGAATCCTTCTTCCTGCAATTTATAAGCGCGAAGCTTATTAAGAAGCCCGATGCCTCGTCCTTCTTGTCTCATATAAAGAAGAACACCTTTTCCTTCACGCTCAATTTGAGCAAGTGCTGCATGGAGTTGTGGTCCGCAATCACAGCGACATGAACCGAATACATCTCCTGTTAAACATTCAGAATGAACACGTACAAGCACCGGTTCACCTGTTGAAATATCACCTTTTATGAGCGCAATATGTTCTTTCGTATCTAATGAGTTAGAATAGCCAATTGCTTGGAAAGTACCGAAATCTGTAGGTAAGGTAATTTCCACTTCTCTTGTCACAAGTGTTTCATGATGGCGGCGATAAACAATTAAATCTTCTATCGTAATCATTTTTATATCAAATTGTTTTGCGCACTGTAGTAAATCAGGTACACGTGCCATCGTACCGTCCTCATTAATAATCTCGCAAATGACTCCAGCAGGTTCTGCTCCGCAAAGTTTTGCTAAATCGACAGCAGCTTCTGTATGACCTGAACGGCGAAGGACACCGCCTTCTTTCGCGATTAATGGAAAGATATGTCCAGGTCGATTGAAATCAGCACCTTTAGATGCAGGATTTAACAATTCTTGTATCGTAGTTGCACGTTCGTGAGCGCTAATCCCTGTTGTTGTAGAAACATGATCAATGCTCACTGTAAACGCAGTATGATGTGAATCTGTATTATGAGATACCATTGGTTCTAATTGTAGGCGCTCTGCGTACCCCTCCGTAATCGGTACGCAAACGAGGCCGCGACCATGTGTAATCATAAAATTAATTGTTTCTGGCGTAATATACTCTGCTAAAGCGATAAAATCGCCTTCATTTTCTCGGTTTTCATCGTCGCATACGATAACGACTTTCCCTTGTTTTAAATCTTCTAGAGCTTCTTCAATACGATGAAACATTATGTTTCCCCCTTATAGAAATCCGTTTTCTTGTAAAAAGCTTTCGGACATTGACCCCGTTCGTTTTACAGGTTTAGAAATAAAGCGTTCGATATATTTACCAATCATGTCACACTCAATGTTTACGATATCTCCGGCATTCTTTTCTCCGATGACAGATTCGCTTACTGTGTGTGGGATGAGTGAAATTGTTATGGAAGATTCGTCTATATCAAATATCGTTAAACTCGTTCCATCAACAGCAACGGATCCTTTATGCAAACAATAGCGTAGCAATTCATCGGAAATTGCTATTTTGTAATAGACGGCATTGTAATGTTGTTTTTTAGTTAAAATTGTCCCGATGCCATCGATATGTCCTGAAACGAAATGTCCACCAAAGCGCCCGTTTGCAGCCATGGCTCGCTCTAAATTTACTTTAGAGTGTGATTTAAGCAGGCGAAGTGATGTTGATTTCATCGTTTCAGGCATTGCATCAACTGTAAATGAAGTAGTTGTAAAGCTCGTTACAGTTAAGCAAATCCCGTTAACCGCGATACTATCACCTAAATGGACATCAGATAAAATTTCATTTGCATGGATCGTTAATTTCATCGCTTCTCCGCTTTGTTGCATGTTTGTGATCGTTCCTAATTCTTCTACAATTCCTGTAAACATTTCGTCACCTCATTTCGGGCAGTCGCAACAATTTTGATATCATCGCCAATTTGTTTCATCTCTTGAATTTTCAAGGAAAGCGAATCTTGTAATTTTGAAAAACCGTTTCCTCCAAAAAGAGTAGGAGCACCTTTCCCGCCAATTAATTTCGGGCTTATATAGGTTACAATTTCATTGAAATTGTTTGTTTGTAAGAAACTTGCATGAACAGTTTGTCCACCTTCGATGAAGAGAGACAGGATTTGTTTTTCACCGAGTAGATCTAAAACATCTTGAATTTCAATTTGCTTCGTTTTCATTTGGAATATCGCTATATTTTTAGATTCATAAGAAGCTATTTTCTCTTTATTTACATCCTTACCTACAATAATCCATGTCGGTGCTAAAGTATCTGTTATGACATGAGAAGATGGTGGCGTTCGTAAATGGGTATCTAAAATAACGCGAATAGAATGTTTCCCGCCATTTGGAATTCTTGTTGTTAAATGTGGATTGTCGGCTATAACTGTATTCACTCCAACAAGAATTGCATCATGTGTATGGCGATATTGGTGAACGTCAGCGCGTGCTTCTGCACCAGTAATCCACTTACTTTCACCAGTTACAGTGGCTGTTTTGCCATCTAAGCTCATCGCGGTCTTTATCGTGACAAATGGGCGTTTCGTTTTCATGTAGTGAAAAAAGTAGCGATTTAATAAAACTGCTTCCGTTTCAAGAACACCCGTAGTTACTTCGATTCCTGCCTCTTCTAATTTCTTTTTTCCATTACCAGAAACGAGCGGGTTGCAATCAAGGGTAGCAATGACAATGCGCTTAACTCCCTTTTCGATGAGTAATTCACAGCAAGGTGGTGTTTTTCCAAAGTGGCTACACGGCTCAAGTGTTACATAGACGGTAGCGTTTTTGGCTTTCTCACCAGCCATATGAAGGGCATGAACTTCCGCGTGTTCTTCACCAGCACGTAAATGAGCGCCCATTCCGACGATGTTTCCATCTTTTACAACAACAGCACCAACCATAGGATTCGGACTCGTTTGTCCTGATGTCCCCTTAGCTAATTGCAAGGCAATCCTCATATATTCTTGATCAGTCATTCTCTTCACCTCTCCTAAAAAAATCAAAAAACCCCAAGGATTTAATATCCTTGGGGTTTGGGAGACGTGATTTCTAGAATTATAGTTCGAATACGAAAGTACAGGAAAGAAACCTAGCGATGATTGACATTTTTGCATAAGGAAAAAACCTAGCAAAATATCGAATTTTTTAAACGCTAGTTGTTTCTTTTTTATTTCAGTATAAAAAATGAGTATAGAAAACTAAACATATATATAAATTCAAAATGAATGTATAAAAATATGCATACTGAAATAAAAGTGTATTCACTATATAAAAAACTAGAAACATATCCTTCTCCCATCCAGACTATACTGTCGGCCCTAGAGTTTCACTAGATCCACCGTTTTCGAGTTGAAAACGGGTCACGGACTTAGAAGTTTTCACTTCATCACCGCCGGTTGGGAATTTCACCCGACCCCGAAGGATGCTGTTTGGTCAAATTATAGCACAAAAAAGAAAAAAGGCTAGCAAAAATATTTGAATGTGAAGAATTGTGTGAAAATACATGGAGATTGAAATGGAGACAAAAGTGTTAAAAATGTTGTTAGGAAAAGGAATATCCAGACTTTGATTAAAAGAAAAAACATGCACAAAAAATGTGCATGTCACATACAAAATTACTTTGCCTCTGGTGCTCTAACAACAGATTCGAATTTACCTTTATGCGAAGCATCGCAATAAGGCATATTTTTTGATAAACCACAACGGCATAAAGAAAATGCTGGTTTTGCTGGGAATACATTCCCTTGTGAGTCGACTAATTCCACATCCCCTGTAACGCGAAAAGAGCCATTATCATTTACTTTAATTTGTACTTTTGCCAACGCTATCCCTCCTTCCCAAACGCTTAATTTCATCATATAATCAAGGGAAGCACTTGACAATATAAAGTGAAACTTTAATTAGTGGAGGGGGTTCATTCCACTGATTATTAGCCTTCACCAATCGGGCGATTACGGGCAGTTAATCTCCCGCCTAACTTCTTTGCTTCAGCCGAATTTTGAGATGGGAGTCTCACTGCCCGTTAACGCGGGATAAAAAGAGCACTTTCTTTGGGAGAGAAGAGAGTGTTATAATGTTTTTTATAACTGACTAGAGTAAGGTGACGAAAGATGGATAAACAATTACTTACATTACGAAATATTGCAAATGAGCGCACGTGGGCATCATTTTTGAATGATAATCATCCATATAGTTTATTGCACTGGTCGATTGCCGGTGTAGGACAAGAAGCGAAGGATGTTTGGTTACTTCAAGATGAGGTAACGTTTCAAACGACAGAATTTCCAACGCTAGATGAAGCTGTGCAATGGATTTCTGAAAACATGGAACAAGTTACAGACGTTTTATCGCAATGAAAAAAACAGGCTTATGCAAGCCTGTTTTTTGTTTCTTTTACGCATGTGTTCAAAAATTGATCAAGAGCTGCTTCATACTCCTCTTTATTTTCGTTATAAGAGCAAGCGTGTGCACCGTGTTCTGCAATATAAAGTTGTTTATTATTTTCTTTTGCTTCATATAGAGCTTTTGTCATATCGGCTAAAATATAATCGTCATCTTTACTATGAATAAAGAGAACGGGATTGTTAATGTTTTTTATACAGTCGATTGGTGAAACTTCACGAATTGTATACCCGTCACGAACTTTTAAAAAAGCATTTGCTAATGGTAATAAAGGCCATTTGGGTAAATGGAATTCAACCTTTAAGCGGTGCTGTAATTGCCCATAGAAATCAGAAAAAGGACAATCTGCAATATAGAAATCAGCACCATCTTCTACAAGTCCTGCGTATTGAAGTAGTGTTGCAGCGCCCATAGATTCACCATGAATACCGAGTATTATATTTGTGCCAAAACGACTTTTTAGCCAGTCAACTACTGATTTTAAATCATGTTTTTCATAGTATCCATAGCTTGTTGTTTTTCCTCCGGTTTTACCATGACGACGATGATCATAAATAAGGACATTAAATCCTCTGCTTAAAAATAAGTTTGCATATTTTACAGAGTTCATTTTGTTTACAGTTACGCCGTGACAAAAAATCATAAACTTGTTGGAATGACCTGCAGGAATGTAATATCCATGAAGATCATATCCGAATTGCGAAGGGATATGAATTTCTTCTTTATGAAGAGCGTCAAAATCTTCTATACGAAAATGTTTTTTCGATTCTCTTTCTAGAACTTCTTCCTCTGTTTTTTTCTTCAAGTACATCACTTTATTTGTAAAGAAAATCCCAAGGGCAGTTATCGCACCTAGTATAGTAAACAATGCTGCAAAAAAACGTTTCATACTTTACCTCATCCTCCAAATACCGTTACATGTGATACACTTACATTGTATCACAAGGATAGAAAAGGAGAGAAATAGGAAATGGTGCATATAAAAAAAATTACATCAACAATGAAAGAAAAAATCCGAATGTTCATGTGTGAAAACTGGGGGAGCTCATTGATGGTTTCGCGTGGTAAGGGGCATCAGTTAGAAGAGCTACCAGGATTTGTTGCGTTTTTAGATGACAGAATAATCGGAATTATAACGTATGAAGTGACTGGGAATTTGTGTGAAATTGTATCGTTAGATAGTTTTGAAGAAAGGAAGGGGATCGGGACGAAGCTTGTGGATTGCGTATTGCAAGTTGCTCAAGAAGCACAGTGCCAAGGAGTTTGGCTCATTACAACAAATGATAATATGAACGCGTTACGCTTTTATCAAAAACGTAATTTCATGATGACAAATTTATATGTAAATGCAGTAGAAGAGGCGCGAAAAATAAAGCAAGAAATTCCGCGCATTGGATATGATAATATCCCGATTTTACATGAAATTCAGATGGAGTATCGTTTATTGAAATGATGTAACAATTTTCAGAAATATAAGTTATTAATCTTGACGAATACTGTAATTTAAGTTACCTTAAAATTGTAATCTATTACCATATTAAGGGGTGACGATGTGGCAACTATACGTGATGTTGCAAAATTGGCAGGTGTTTCAGTCGCAACCGTTTCACGAGTTATTAATGAAAAAGGATACGTTCATGACGAAACAGTAAAACAAGTAAAGGAAGCAATTGAGGAATTACGTTATAGGCCAAACAGTGCAGCAAAGCCATTATTTAAAGAGAATTCAACAATCATTGCATTACTTGTAGAGAATTTATGTAACTCATTAAACATCACTTTGCTACATTGTATTGAGGAAATAGCATATAAAGAAGGCTATCAAATAATCGTTTGTAATATAGAGAATAAAGATAGATACATACATATGTTGAAGCAAAATAACGTTGCAGGTGTTATTTTGACAAAATCAGTTTTTAAAAGTCTAGGGAAAATCGAATTCCCATTTGTTGTGATGGAGGACAAACAACCTCTTACAAATGATTATGAAAGTGGACAGAGGGCTGTTTCTTTATTAAAAGAGAAAGAATGTCACTTTCTTGCTTATTTCGGTGAGGGGGAAGAAAGTGAAGAAATGGAAGAGCGTATATCAGGATTTTTAGACGCTGTTTGGGATGAAGGGATCTCTTATCGAGAAGCATGTGTACAAAGGTATACGAATAAACAGTTTATTACATTATTGCAAACTCATCCGTATATAGATGGAATTGTAGCTTCAAGTGATAAGGTTGCTACCGAGTTAATTCGAGCAGCCAAATTTCTAAATATACATATACCAGAAAAATTAAAAATTATTGGACCGAATGGGAGTATCGAGAGTGAATGGATAGGTCCATCACTACCAGCAATTGAAAATTACGTCGAAGAAGAAGCGAAAATAGCTTTTCAACAATTAAAAGGGAAAATGAAAAAGTAAAAGGTGCGTTTTATACGCACCTTTTACAATGTAATTGCGGCAATAAAGCCAAATATAAGTAACGGTATATTATAATGCAGAAAAGTCGGTACACATGTATCCCATATATGATGGTGTTGACCGTCAGCGTTTAAACCAGATGTTGGTCCAAGTGTACTATCAGATGCTGGAGATCCTGCATCACCTAGCGCTCCTGCTGTACCGATAATTGCAATTGTAGCCATTGGACTAAATCCAAGCTGAATGCAAAGGGGTACAAAAATTGTTGTTAAGATAGGGATGGTTGAAAAGGATGAACCAATTCCCATCGTAACGAGAAGTCCGATAACGAGCATAAGAAATGCAGCAAGCGGTTTGTTATTTCCGATGAAATGTGCACTCGTTTGCACAAGTGATTCAACATGTCCTGTTTTTCGAAGAACAGCGCCAAATCCAGCGGCAGAAATCATAACAAATCCGATAAAGGACATCATACGCATTCCACTTGTTAATATTGCATCTGCTTCTTTAAGGGGGAGACTACCACTAATTGATAAGACAATAATCCCCGCTAAGGCACCGAAAATCATTGATTCTGTTGCTAATTGAACAGTTAATGTAGCTGTGATAGATAATAATCCGAAAGTGATGCTTCGCTTTGTATAGGGAACGATTTCACTTTCGGCGGTATGAATTTGTTCTGTTTCATATGTACGAGGTTTTCGGTACGTAATGAATACCGCTACACATAATCCGATAATCATTCCGATTGCTGGAATAGTCATCGCTTTTGGGATAAGCGCGACATCAAATGTAAGGCCGCTTTGGGCAGCATTTGTTTGCAATACGTCATGATAAATTTTTCCGAATCCTGCAGGGATCCACATATAAGGTGTAATTAACCCGAATGTAATAATACATGTGACAAGTCTACGATCTACTTTCAGCTCGTTTAATACTTTTAAAAGTGCAGGAATTAAGATTGGGATGAAAGCGATATGAACAGGGATAACATTTTGTGAGAAACAAGCCATTGTTAAAATGATGAATAAAATCAGTATTTTAGAATAAACTTGTTTTTTTGTGTCTTGTTCGTTGCCAATCCATTTTAATGCAGTTTGAATCATGGCATCTGGAAGTCCTGTTTTAGAAAGAGAAATAGCGAAACCGCCAAGCATTGCATAGCTTAATGCGATAGGGGCACTGTTTCCAAGGCCAGTTGTAAAAGTGTTAATTGTTTCTGAAATACCGAGTCCGCCGATAAGTCCGCCTGTTAGAGCTCCAATAATAATGGCGACAATGACTTGGACACGTAACAAACTAAGCAATAGCATGACTGCTACTGCGACGAGTACAGCGTTCATAATAGATATAATCTCCCTAATTTTTATTCTGTTAAGGCAAGTGAATATGAAGCAGTTTGCTATATTTATACATAATACTTGCGACATATTATTATAAAATGTTTTCTATGAAATGTAAAAGAGCCTTTTGTATTTAATGATGAAAAGATAGCTCTTGTTTGATGGATTGTAAAGAATTAGCAAATAGTTCTGGTTCTTCTAGATCAGGAGAATGTGCTGAATTTGGAAACCAAATCATTTTCTTTATGGGTGCTTCAATAACATCACAATATTCTTGAACGAGTGCATACGGAGTTTGATAATCATAGCGACCAGAACAAAAATATACCGGAATAGATAAACTTGAAATAGACGAAAAGAAATCGATTGTCAGCATTTCTTCCCATAAAACGCCAGATTTTAAATTTCCTGCGAGAAACTTGAACCAATCTAATAGCGTATACTCAGGAGAAAAGAAACCTTTTCGTATGAAAGAAAAGGAAGATCCGTTTTGGATTGCGCCTCCAAATGTGCCAAGCCACTTTCTTTGAATAATAAGACGTCTCGTATCTAAAAATGGTGGTTTACCTAATTTTAAAAGGGAAGCTAATGCTTTTTTATGATCATGTTTTTTGGCAGAATGAATTAAATGTTGATATAGCAATTCTTCATTTTGTTTCATATGTACAATTTGCCCTATACCGATGTAAGCCTCGATATATTTTGGATATTGATGTGCTATGTTAAGCCCAATAATACTTCCCCAAGAATGACCAGCGAGAAATAGTTTTTGTTTGTTGAACCTTTTAAGTACATATTGAATCACTTCTTTTGCATCGGAAACGAATTGTTCGATTGTGAAATTTGCTCCGAAATCTTTCATTGAAAAGGATTTACCTGCCCCGCGTTGATCCCAATTAATAACGATAAAGTGCTTCTCTAATTCTTTTTGGAAATGGCGAATAAATCCGATTTGTGCCATGCCAGGTCCGCCGTGACAGCATAATAAAATAGGCTGTTCTACGTTTTGACCACGCATGAGGAGGAATTGTTTTCGGTTGTTAATCATAACGCTTTCCATCGTAGCAATACTATTAGGAATGAGTTGTTTATTTTCATTATAGAACTGTGGGGTACAGCTACGAAAAAGCATATTGAAAACCTCCTTTTCTGAAATCGTATGAATCGCACAGGCTATTTATTTTGCATATACTGTTAGAAAATCATTGTAACATACCATGCTAGTGTCATTTCAACATGGGAGGAGGGGAAATTGTGACGATTGGAGAAATTATAGATTGTTTAAATAGGCGTGAATCCATCGCTATTATAGCAAAGCGCCTTGAAATAAGTCCGTATACATTATCGAAGAAATTAAGGTGGATTGGATACGAGTATGATGGAGAACGGAAGAAACGTATTTTTGTAGGAGATGGAGAAGAACCACGTCACTTACAACTCCAAGAAGCGACCGCCCTTCAATATGCGAAAACAGATTATCAAGTATTAATTTATGAGCAATTACAAAGCATTTATGAATTATTAAGAAAGAGAGAAGAAGTAAGTGCACCAATTATGAGTAAAAGTACAGAAAAAAAGAAACGTACCTTCTCTATTAATAAAGAAATATTAGCAAGATTAGACATCATATCAGAATCAAAAGGGATTCAAAAATCTAAACTTGTAGAAGAGGCATTACAACAATTTTTACAGCAATATGACTTTAACAACACATCACATTTTGATAATTGAAGAAAAGGATACTGTGTTCATTATAAGAACGAGTATCCTTTTCTTTGTTTCATGTATATTACGGCTAGAATAAAGGATAAGTGCATATCCTTTGCAATGAAAAGTACAGAGTGCGTATTTCGAGCGTACTTAATTTATTTTTTGAATTCTACCATCAATAGTTGGTTGAATTGGCTCTTTTACTTGTTCTACATAATCAACTAGTGCTTCAAAGTCATTTGGACCAGTCTCTGCATTTTTACCATTTTTAAATGATACGAATCCATCACCACCAGAAGCTAAGAAAGCATTTGCAACTACGCTATACGTTTTAGATGGAGATAATTCTTCTCCATTTGTTAAGCGTATATTCGTAACCTTTTCACCGTTTGGTTTGCTTGCATCCCAAGTATATTGAATACCTGAAATTTGCAGCATTCTCGTTGTTCCTTTTTGCCATTGTTGATTTAAAATATCACGAATATCTTGACCTGTTAAATCTGCTTTAATCAACTGATTTCCAAAAGGTTGAATGCCGTACAATTCGCCCCATGTAATATCACCAGCGTCTAAGTCATTACGAATCCCACCAGGATTCATAAGTGCGATTTGAGTTTGCATCGTTTGGCGCTGTGCATCGGCAACTAAATTTCCAAGTGTAGATTCACCAGCATCGTTTTGTTTACGGTCAATAGGTGCTGTAGATTTTCCGACTACTTCATTTACAAGAGGTGCGATTTTTTCTTTATATTGATCTAACTTTTGTTTTACTTGTTTATCAGGTTCGACACCTTCATGGTATGTTGTAACAACTTCAGCTTTTTTCTTTACGATATCTTTTGTTTTACGGTCAATTGTTACATCTACGTCTGAGAAAGCCATCCCGTAAGAGTTCGCTTGTACGATAAGTTTATTATTAACAGTACCATTTACATACGTATGACTATGCCCACCGAAAATAACATCAACTTCTGGATCAGCTTCATTTGCAATTCGGTTAAGGTCGCCATTTGTTATACCAGATTCATCTGTCGTTCCGCCAACATGTGCAAGGACGACGATAGATTTAACACCGAGACGCTTTAATTGTTGCGTTGATTTATTAATCGCTTCCACTTCGTCAGTGATCTGTACATTTTTAAGCATAGTAGGCATAACGACATTTGGTGTATCAGTTGTAACGACACCAATGAATCCTACAGGAACACCATCTACCATTTTTACAGTAAATGGTGGTAAGAATAAGCGACCAGTTGATTTGTTATAGAAGTTTGCAGCGACATAAGGGAAGTTTGCTCCTTTGAAATTCCCTGTTTTTTCGTGGTAACCACCGTAAATGAGTCGTTTCATTTCATCGATGCCTTCATCAAATTCATGGTTTCCGATTGTACCTACATCAAATTTTAAGTCGTTTAAAAATTCAATCGTTGGTTCGTCTTGTAACAATGCTGAAACTGGTGGACTAGCTCCGACAATATCGCCAGCATGTACGAGAAGTGTATTAGTGTTTTGTTTTTTACGTTCTTTTAAATAAGTGGCTAAGTAATCAGCGCCACCAGCTTCTTTATTATTAATTTTTTTAACAGTATCTAGTTGTCCATGGAAATCATTAATGCCAAGCATTTGTACGTCTATGTAACGGTTTTGTTCGGCTGGAGTCTGAGATGGGGGAGCGGCGAATACACTTGAAAAAGTAATGGTGCTTAAAACTGCGACAGCGGGAATAATTTTTTTCCACATAATTCATTTCTCCTTTTTTTATAATCTGACATCATACGACATAATTTTAATAGATTCATAGGATTATATCTATATAAAAATTTAGTTTTTTTAAAAAATTAACAAATTTACAAATAATGAATAATAGAGTAATGAGCCTTTTTTATTGTCGATTTCAGCATGTATCCTCTATAATGGAGAAAAAAGTAAAAGGTGAGCGGTATGAAGAAAAAGAAACAAAGGCAAGTGCAAAGACAATCTCAAATGAACCAACCGAAGAAAGAATCACTTACATTAGGTGATCAATTAAATGATTCACTCATGCAACAATTAAAAAATAAGAAAAAAGAGTTACAAGTGAGAGAAGAGAAAAAAGAGGCAGCAGAACTGGAAAGAAAGCGTCAAGAGCAAAAAGAACGTGAAAAGAATAAATCATTTGAAGAACTGTTAAGTGAAAGTAATCTTACTTGGAAAGACTTTAAATAATAACGAAAATGATCAGTGTATATCGCTGGTCATTTTTTTGACGAGCTTGTAAGAAAAGGGGAGTTAAAATGAGAAAAATTGTAGTCGTACCATATGAAAATCATTGGATTGAAAAATTTCAAATGGAAGCCGAAAGATTGAAGTCTGTGCTGCCAGAAACAGTGGAGATTCATCATATTGGCAGTACATCAGTGCCAGGACTAGCAGCTAAACCTATTATCGATATGATTATGGAGGTAGAAAGTATCGATCGTGTAGATCGTTGGAATGAAAGATTTAAAGAGCTTGGTTACATCGTAAAAGGAGAAAATGGTATTTCAAGACGCCGTTATTTTATTCATGGAACGGAGGAAAAACGCTCGTATCACTTACACGTGTTTGAAAAAGGAAATCCTGAGATAGTAAGGCATTTAGCGTTTCGTGATTATATGATGGCGCATTGTGAAGAAGCAAAGGCGTATGCAGTTTTAAAGAGAGAACTAGCCGAAAAATATACATATGATGGCACGTTATATACGGAAGGGAAAAACGAGTTTGTACGTAATATTGATGAAAAAGCAAAAGAATGGAGAAAAGGAAACGTAAATAATTGAGTTCGTATTTTTAGTGTATAAAATTATTATGTCAACTATACGTATATTTTGACTTTTTGGATGAATCTTGTTGAAATAAAGTAGTGGTTTATAAAATGTAACAATGAAAGGGAGAACGACTGTGCATATTCCAACAACTACACTTCATAATGGCGTGAAAATGCCGATGATTGGTCTAGGCGTCTATAAAGCGAAAGAAGGCGACGAAGTAAAGCAAGCAGTAAAAACAGCGTTAGAAGTTGGATACCGTTCGATTGATACAGCAGCTGTATATGAAAATGAAAGCGGTGTCGGTGAGGCAGTTCGTGAATCAGGAATTCCGAGAGAAGACATATTTATTACAACAAAAGTTTGGAACGACGATCAAGGATACGAGGAGACACTCGAAGCATTTGAAAACAGCTTAAAGAAATTACAGATGGACTATGTAGATTTATATTTAATCCACTGGCCAATTAGAGGGAAGTATATTGAAACGTACCGAGCTTTAGAAAAATTGTATGAAGAAGGTAAAGTACGCGCGATTGGTGTTTCTAATTTTCATAAACATCATTTAGAACTGTTATTACCAAATTGTAAAGTGAAGCCTATGGTAAACCAAGTGGAACTTCACCCCATGTTAACACAATTTGAATTGCGTAATTTCTGTGAAGGTGAGCAAATTCAAATGGAAGCGTGGAGTCCGTTAATGAGGGGCGGCGAAGTATTCGAGCACCCAATTATTCAGGGGATTGCTAACAAATATGAAAAAACACCCGCACAAGTTATATTACGATGGGATATTCAAAGTGGGATAGTAACGATTCCTAAATCTGTGACACCATCTCGTATTCAGGAGAATTTTACTATCTTTGATTTCTCATTAACTGAAGAAGAGATGAATCAAATTAATACGTTAAATCGCAATTTACATGTAGGAACGAATCCGGACAAATATGATACGTTATAAAAAAGACTGCCTCCTAATGTTTAATGTTGGGGGCAGTCATCTGTTTTTATCAGTAAATCGATATTTTAACGGTGCAAGGCATATGAATCATGCTTAACGATTTTTTGAAGTTGTATATATTCTTCTTTTGTTACAGGTAACTGTTGGCAAGCGTGTACATTTATCTGTAATTGTTGAATAGAGCTTGCACCAGGTATAACAGCTGCAACAGTTTCGTTATGTAAGCAATAGTGAATAGCTGTTCCTGTTAAAGATTTTTCTCCGATAACTTCTTTTACACTCCCGAGTGTAGTGTTTAATTCATCGTAAGAATAAGAGAGATAGTCCTTTTCTTTTACTCTTTCTATCTTTCTTGCATTGTTGTCAGTTAAAATCCCTTTCGCAAGTGGTCCGCGGGCAATGACACTAATTTGGTGTTCATTAAGAAGTGGGAACCATTCTTCTGGACGACGATTTAAAAGGCTATATTCCATTAGTACACTAACGATATTTGAGCGTTTTGCATACTCACGGATGACATTTGGACGTATAGAAGAAATACCGTAATGGCGAATAATACCTTCTTTTTTCAATTCTTCAAAAGCTTCAATAGTTTCATCTATCGGATCTTCCAGCGTTCCGCCATGAAGTTGATAAAGGTCAATATAATCAGTTTGAAGTCTACGTAAACTTTCTTTTACTTCGGCTTTTATGTAGGCTTTAGAAGGGTCCCAAGCCCAGCCGTTTTTTTCTTCTGTCCATCGATTTCCAACCTTTGTTGTAAGAACAATTTGGTCTCGTTTTCCCTTCAATGCTTTTCCAACAAATTCTTCGTTTAATCCATAATCATATAAATCCGCTGTGTCAAAAAAATTGATTCCTAAATCGATTGCTTCATCGATAATGCGCATAGCTTCTGTTTCAGATGTGCCGAGAGACATACAGCCAAGTCCCATTTCTGTCACAAATAAATCTGAGTTTCCTAATTGACGTTTTTTCATAAGTCAACCTCCTTTCCTTTATTGTACGAAAGGGAAAAGAGGTTGACAAACGTTTACTTTTTATTCGCTGTAATCCACTCTTGTACGGTTGTATACTCTTTGCCATATTGTTTTAGTTTATGGCGAATTTGCCATGCTTTGCCGACTAACGTGATGCGATTTGGTAAAATATAAACTTTCATTTCTATCACGCTCCTTTCAATGTGGTAAAATGTATGAAGAAAGAATAGGAAATAGAACAGGGAGATGAAATAGTATGAGTAATCTTGCAGAGAGAACGGTAAAAACTGAGCCGATTTTTGATGGTAGAGTTATAAAAGTTCGTGTTGATGATGTAGTATTACCAAATGGAGAAATGAGTAAACGTGAAATCGTAAATCACCCTGGTGCAGTTGCTATTATTGCTATTACTGATGAGGGGAAAATTGTGCTTGTTGAGCAGTACCGTAAAGCGCTTGAGAAGGCGATTATTGAAATTCCTGCTGGGAAATTAGAACCTGGGGAAAAGCCAGAGGTGACAGCAGTTCGTGAATTAGAAGAAGAAACAGGATATGTATGTGAAAATATGGAGCTCATTACTTCTTTCTATACATCTCCAGGATTTGCAGATGAAATTTTATATGTATATAAAGCGACAGGTTTGACAAAAAAAGAAAATAAAGCAGCTTTAGATGAAGATGAGTTTGTGGAATTGATGGAAGTATCATTAGAAGAAGCGATTGATCTTATGAAAGACCTTCGTATCCATGATGCGAAGACGATGTTCGCTGTGCAATATTTACAATTACAAAAATAAAACACTCGCCAAAGGCGAGTGTTTTTTAATTGATTTTTGCATATACACGTGCATCACGTAAGCTACCATCTGGCGCAAGGAAATCATTTTCCATTGTACCTTCTAGAATAAATTCTAAACGTTCTGCTAAGTTACATGCATTGGCATTTGTTGCATCAGTACGAATTTCAATCCTTCTAGCACCTAGCTTATCAAAGGCAAATTGAATGGCACCTTTAACAGCTTCAGTCATATAGCCTTGTTTTGTATAAGCACTATGGAGCCAAAAATGAAGTGAAAACTTTGGAATATCCCAGTTTTCAGGCTTGAGCGTAATAGCTCCGATGAATGTACCGGATACTTTATCGTATAAGTGAAAATCAAGTGTTTCACGAAGTAAAAACTGCCCGTGAGCGTTACGAACGATTTCTTCAGCACTCTCTTCTGTTTCAGCGTCAATTGGCATCCATGGTACTAAGTCTTCTAGAGAAGCTTGGATTGCTTCATATACTTCTGCACCATCACCTGGAAACGGCTTGCGAACTTGTAAGCGTTCAGTTTGAAATAATGTTGGAAAATCTAATAATAATGGTTTCAAGAGAAATCCCTCCTATTCTCTACTTTTTAGTTTAGCAAAGTAGAGCGGAATTTCAATGTTAATTCGTCATACTTTTTTTCTTTCTTTCATACATTTTTAGTAAGAGTGTGAACGGAGGGAAGAAAAATGTGGCGAAAAACTTGGCAAAACCGCGTAATGTCTCACATACAGGAAAACTCTTCATTATATATATTTAATGCTGTTTTATTATTGATGGGAGTAATATTTGGAGCTATTCTTGTGAATAGTTTACAAATGAATCAAAAGCAAGATTTATCATTTTATTTACAACGTTTTTTTGGACAAGTTTCTAAAGGAGAATTTGCTATTGCAGGCGAAATGTTTCGAGAAAGTTACTTTTCGCAATTAAAATATATCGGCTTTATTTGGATTTTAGGGATTTCAATTATTGGGTTGCCCCTCATTTTTATTTTATTATTTGTAAAAGGAGTAGTTGTTGGATTTACAGTAGGTTTTTTAGTAAGTCAGCACGGATGGAATGGATTATTATTAGCATTTGTATCTGTATTGCCGCAAAATTTAATTATCATTCCAGTCTTTCTCGTTATGACAACAATTGCTGCAAGCTTTTCCTTACGTATGATTAGGCATCAGTTTATTAGGAAAATAACCGAGCCACTATTACCATTATTAATTCGTTACACATGCTTCTTTCTAGTAATCGGAGTGGTGTTAGCTCTTGCTTCTAGCGTTGAAGCATATGCATCACCAGTTTTAATGAAAGAAGTTGTTGAGGCTATTAACAAAAAATAAATACTTTTTGAGAATAATTATCAATTTGTTTTTATTGTTTTTCTTTTGACAGAAGCCCTTCTTCTGATATAATGGTGTAAGAGTGGCGAGGAGGGAGTAGTACCGAATGGAAGAAAGAATTGAACGAATTAAGAAGCAATTACATGCAGCGAGCTATAAATTAACACCGCAACGTGAAGCAACAGTTCGTGTGCTGCTAGAAAATGAAGAAGATCATTTAAGCGCAGAAGATGTTTACCTCCTTGTAAAAGAAAAGTCGCCAGAGATCGGATTAGCAACCGTCTATCGAACTTTAGAGTTATTATCTGAGTTAAAAGTTGTCGATAAGATTAACTTCGGAGACGGTGTTTCACGCTATGACTTACGCCAAGAAGGTGCGCAGCGTTTCCACCATCATTTGATTTGTACACAATGTGGTGCTGTACAAGAAATACAAGAAGATTTACTTGGTGAAGTGGAAAGGAAAGTAGAACGAGACTGGAGCTTTAAGGTGAAAGATCATCGTTTAACATTCCATGGAATTTGTAAAAACTGTCAAGAAAATGAAACGGATGAAAAATAACCTTTTCCTATTTATCTAGGAAGAGGTTTTTTATTTGAATAAGGTATAAATTGGTGAAAGCTTGGCATATGTTGTAATAACTTATATTTTGGAGGAATTTACAATGCGCCGAGCTTTAAAATTAACTTTTGATGGAATAAAAGTATTTTTATTATTTACAAGTTGTACGATTTTGTTTTATTTCGCTATACTATGGATAAATGAAGAATACGAAAGCTATCATCGTTATGAAAAGCCAAAAGAAGAGACTGTAGAAAAAGTATCAGGGAATGAAGAACCGGCAAAGGATGCTTTCGTAAATAGAATGATGTTTTTCTATGAAAATGGGGAGTAGTGTAGATTGGAAGATCAATTAAAAGATTTTATTCATTATATGATTGTCGAAAAGGGATTAGCGAAAAATACAGTAGTATCTTATGAACGTGATTTAAAAAGCTATGTAAAGTATTTGCAAAATGTAGAACAGATAAAAACCTTTCATGAAGTGACACGTTTGCATATTGTTAACTTTTTGCAGTATTTAAAAGAAAACGGAAAATCTTCGAAAACATTAGCACGTCATATTGCATCAATTCGTTCATTTCACCAATTTTTACTTCGTGAAAGAGCGGTAGAGCACGACCCATCAGTACATATCGAAACGCCGCAAGGAGAACGAAAGTTACCAAAAGTATTATCAATCGATGAAGTAGAGGCGTTACTGCAGACACCAAAAATGACGAGTGCTTTTGGGATTCGTGATAAGGCAATGCTAGAGTTATTGTATGCAACAGGACTTCGTGTTTCAGAATTAATTGCTTTAAATTTAGAAGATGTACATTTAACGATGGGATTTGTTCGCTGCATTGGGAAAGGGAATAAAGAAAGAATTATTCCATTAGGAAGTTTAGCGACAGAAGCGATTCAAAAGTACATTGAAAAAGGAAGAAGAGAATTGATGGGTAAAAAAGTAGTAGATGCACTATTTTTAAACCATCACGGTAATCGATTATCAAGGCAAGGTTTTTGGAAAATATTAAAACGATTAGCGAAAGAAGCGAATATTGAAAAAGAACTTACACCTCATACGTTACGTCATTCTTTTGCTACGCATTTATTAGAAAATGGGGCAGATTTACGTGCTGTACAAGAAATGCTTGGACATGCAGATATTTCAACGACGCAAATTTATACGCACGTTTCAAAAGCTAGATTAAAAGATGTATATAAACAGTTTCATCCGAGAGCATAGTTACTATGCTCTTTTTTCATAGATTAAGAAGAGTAAACCGTTTCACAGAAACTTCACAAACATTTCGTATATTGTTTTCAGCAGAAGACTGGAATATTACAATGTTTTTCCTCTATACTAAAGAAAGTATGAAGGAGGAAATGATGATGAAAAAACTTATTATGACGTTATTTATCGCGATGCTAGCTTTAGCTGGCTGTAATACAAACAAAGAAGAACCGAAAAAAGAAAAGAAGCTTGAAGCTATAAAAGTAGCATTTCAAACGAATCCGAAAGAAATTAAACCTGGTGAAAAAACAGAAGTACAAGCACTTGTTACACAAGGAAAAGAAAAAGTAACGGATGCTGATGACGTAAAGTTTGAGATTTGGAAAGATGGCGACGAGAAACACGAGATGTTAGATGGTAAGCATAAAGGGAAAGGTGTTTATGCTATAGAGAAAATATTTGAAACTGATGGAGTATACCACATTATTCCTCATACAAATGCACGTGATATGCACGTTATGGAAGAACACAAAGTTGCTGTAGGGAATGCGAAAGTAGAAGATGCGAAAAAAGAAGAGGCACATGGTGATCATAAAAGTGACACAATGATTCATCTTATGGCTGGTGACATAAAAGCAAATGCTGAATCAACGATGAAAGTTCATTTAAAGCAAAAAGAAGAAGCGTTAACTGGTGCTGAAGTGCAACTTGAGATTTGGAAAGATGGCGTTGAAAAGCACGAATTTATTCCAGCAAAAGAAGGGAATAAAGGAGAGTATGAAAGTAAACATACTTTCAAAGAAAACGGTGCTTACAAAGTGAAAGTACATGTAAGAAAAGGCGAACTGCATGAACATAAAGAAGAAACAGTAGAAGTAAAATAAAAAGTAGCTCTTTAGAGCTACTTTTTATTTTTATATGAAGAAATAAATCATAAAATAATTAGCACTTCTTCGCAGAATGGATTACAATAGAAGTGTGAATAAAATAAGAAATTCTACGAAAATGTATTAAAAAGAAAGCGTAAACATGTTATGATATCAATATCAGATGTCTGACATCTGACTTAGAAAAAACTAGAAATGTTTTTGAGTCGTTTCAAGTAAAACGAAATAGGTTAGAGAATGATTTAAAGAAGTACTGTTTGACAATGAGAAGGAAAGAGAATTCTTATGAATAACAGTTTCACTTTATAGCGTTTTGAACATACTACAAGAAGTAGAACTGAACTTATAGGAGGTCGCAGTTATGAATAAATATAAACGTATATTCCTAGTCGTAATGGACTCTGTAGGAATCGGTGAAGCACCAGATGCTGAACAATTTGGTGATCTAGGTTCTGACACAATTGGTCACATTGCTGAACATATGAATGGATTACAAATGCCAAACATGGTGAAATTAGGTCTTGGTAACATTCGTGAAATGAAAGGTATTTCTAAAGTAGAGAAACCACTTGGATATTACACAAAGATGCAAGAAAAATCTACTGGTAAAGATACAATGACAGGACACTGGGAAATCATGGGCCTTTACATTGATACACCATTCCAAGTGTTCCCTGAAGGATTCCCGAAAGAATTACTTGATGAATTAGAAGAAAAAACAGGCCGTAAAATTATCGGTAATAAGCCAGCTTCTGGAACTGAGATTCTTGATGAACTTGGTCAAGAGCAAATGGAAACAGGCTCTTTAATTGTTTACACTTCTGCAGATAGCGTACTACAAATTGCAGCACACGAAGAAGTAGTACCACTTGATGAGTTATATGAAATTTGCAAAATTGCACGTGAATTAACACTAGATGAGAAGTACATGGTAGGTCGTGTTATCGCTCGTCCATTCGTTGGAGAACCAGGGAAATTCACACGTACACCAAATCGTCATGACTATGCATTAAAACCATTTGGTCGCACAGTAATGAATGAATTAAAAGATAGCGATTATGATGTTATTGCTATCGGTAAAATCTCTGATATTTATGATGGTGAAGGGGTAACGGAATCACTTCGTACGAAGTCTAATATGGATGGAATGGATAAGCTTGTAGATACATTAAACATGGACTTTACAGGTCTTAGCTTCTTAAACTTAGTTGACTTTGATGCATTATTTGGTCACCGCCGTGATCCACAAGGATATGGAGAAGCACTGCAAGAATATGATGCACGTCTTCCAGAAGTATTCGAAAAACTAAAAGAAGATGATTTATTATTAATTACAGCAGACCATGGTAATGATCCAGTACATCCTGGTACTGATCATACACGTGAATATGTACCGTTATTAGCATATAGCCCAAGCATGAAAGAAGGCGGACAAGAATTACCACTTCGTCAAACATTTGCTGATATTGGTGCAACTGTAGCAGAAAACTTCGGTGTGAAAATGCCAGAATACGGAACAAGCTTCTTAAACGAGCTAAAGAAATAGGGGGATAAACAAATGAATCGTGAACTTATTACAAAATCAGCTTCATACTTAAAAGAAAAATTTCAAGAAACACCACAAGTAGGACTAATCCTTGGATCTGGACTAGGTGTATTAGCAGATGAAATCGAAAATGCGGTAACAGTGCCTTACAGCGAAATTCCTGAATTCCCAGTATCAACTGTAGAAGGACATGCAGGTCAATTAGTATTCGGTACACTTCAAGGTGTAACAGTAGTAGCAATGCAAGGACGTTTCCATTTCTACGAAGGATATGACATGCAAAAAGTAACATTCCCAGTTCGTGTTATGAAAGAGCTAGGTGTAGAAACTGTGGTTGTAACGAACGCGGCTGGTGGTGTAAATACATCATTCGAGCCAGGTGACCTTATGTTAATTTCAGATCACATTAACTTCATGGGTACGAATCCATTAATCGGACCAAATGATTCTGAAATGGGTGTACGTTTCCCTGATATGTCTACATCATATACGAAAGAACTTCGCGAAATGGCGAAACAAGTTGCAGCAGACTTAAACATTAAAGTACAAGAAGGTGTATACGTTGGAATGACAGGTCCTGTATATGAAACACCTGCTGAAATTCGTATGCTTCGTACACTTGGCGGAGATGCAGTTGGTATGTCAACAGTACCTGAAGTAATTGTAGCTCGTCATGCTGGTATGAAAGTACTAGGTATTTCTTGTATTTCAAACATGGCAGCTGGTATTTTAGATCAGCCACTTCACCATGATGAAGTAATTGAAACGACAGAACGTGTTAAAGCAAACTTCTTAGCATTAGTAAAAGCTATCGTAAAACAAATGAAGGGGTGACCTCACAATGAGAATGGTGGACCTAATTGCAAAAAAACGTGATGGACAAGCATTAACGACAGAAGAAATTAACTTTATTGTTAAAGGATATACAAATGGTGATATTCCTGATTATCAAGTAAGTTCACTTGCAATGGCAATTTTCTTCCAAGATATGAATGATCAAGAACGTGCAGATTTAACGATGGCAATGGTAAATAGCGGTGATACAATTGACTTATCAGCCATTGAAGGGGTAAAAGTAGATAAGCATTCAACAGGTGGAGTTGGTGATACAACGACACTTGTATTAGGTCCATTAGTAGCTGCTTTAGGTGTACCAGTTGCGAAAATGTCTGGGCGTGGTTTAGGACATACTGGTGGCACAATTGATAAATTAGAAGCAGTTCCAGGATTCCATGTGGAAATTGAAAATGATGAATTCATGCGTCTTGTAAATGAAAATAAAATTGCTGTTATCGGTCAAAGTGGAAACTTAACACCTGCTGATAAAAAATTGTATGCACTTCGTGATGTAACGGCAACAGTAAACTCAATTCCGCTTATTGCAAGCTCGATTATGAGTAAAAAAATTGCTGCTGGTGCAGATGCAATTGTTCTTGATGTGAAAACTGGAGCAGGTGCATTTATGAAAACAGATGAAGATGCAAAACGTTTAGCAGAAGCAATGGTACGTATCGGTAATAACGTTGGCCGTAATACGATGGCTGTTATTTCTGATATGAGTCAACCACTTGGTGAGGCTATTGGTAACGCATTAGAAGTACAAGAAGCAATTGATACATTACAAGGTAAGGGACCGAAAGATTTAGAAGAGTTATGTTTAACACTTGGAAGTCAAATGGTATACCTTGCTGGGCAAGCTTCATCTTTAGAAGATGCGCGTGAAAAGTTAATTGAAGTGATGAACAACGGTAAAGCGTTAGAATCATTTAAAACGTTTTTATCAGCACAAGGCGGAGATGCATCTGTTGTTGATGATCCTTCTAAATTGCCACAAGCACAATTTAAAATTGAAGTAGAAGCGAAAAAAGACGGTTATGTATCGGAAATCGTTGCAGATGAAATCGGAACAGCAGCAATGCTTTTAGGAGCAGGACGTGCAACGAAAGAATCTGAAATTGATTTAGCAGTTGGCTTAATGCTTCGTAAAAAAGTAGGGGATAGCGTGAAAAAAGGTGACTCCCTTGTTACGATTTACGCAAACCGTGAAAATGTTGAAGATGTAAAAGCGAAAATTTATGAGAACATGAAAATCTCTAAAGAACACGTAGATGCACCAACTTTAGTACACGGAATTGTAACGAAGTAATAAAGTGAAACTTTAATCAGCGTGGGCTTTATCCCCACTGATTATTACCCTTCACTAACCGGGCGTTTATGAGCAGTTGATCCCAGACCTAACTTCTTTGCTTTCGCTGAATGTTGAGGTAGGGGTCTTACTGTACGTTAATATGGGATAAAAAAAGGCTGAGGAGATTTCTCCTTGGCTTTTTTTACTATTTTTTGTTTATAATAATAATGGGTGAAATTATGATTAGAATATGTGCAGTAACAAAAACAGATGAAGTATTATATGACGTTTCGCTAGAAGAAACAACGAAAGACCATATTGTATGGTATTGGCTAGATTTATATAAGCCAACGAAAGAAGAGTATACATATATTTTGCAAGACCATTTTAAGTTCCATCCCCTTGCAATTGAAGACTGTATAGAATATGTACAGAGGCCAAAGGTTGATTTTTATGATGGATATAATTTTTTAGTTCTCCATGGATTTGGTGAGGATGGATTAGAACCGCATGAAATCGATTTATTTATTAGTGATCGTTATATTGTTTCTTTCCATTTTTCTCATAACAATGCAATCGAAAGAGTATGGAAAACACTTGGCGAAAAAAAACGTATTAAGAAAGGTCCTTTGCATGTGGCACATACAATTATTGACCAAATTGTAGATGACTATTTCGCACCTGTTTATTACATTGAAGACCATTTAAATGCGATTGATGATAATTTAACGGGTGAGACAGCAGGAAGCGTGTTAGAAGAGGTATTTGATATACGTGCGGATTTATCTAAGCTAAGGCGGACAATTATTCCGATGCGTGATTTATTGTATCGTATTTTAAATTCAACTCGTTTTTACGGCATAAGTGATCATGAGATTTACTTTAAAGATATACATGACCATTTGCTTAAATTAACTGAAATGATTGAAGCGAGCCGAGAGTTGACGGCAGATATTCGGGATAGCTACTTTTCATTAAACTCACATCATATGAATAACATTATGAAAACATTAACTGTTTTCTCTACTATTTTCATGCCACTAACATTTATTGCAGGAGTATATGGAATGAACTTTTCACATATGCCAGAGCTTGGTGGGAAGTATAGTTATTTTATTTGTTTGTTGTTAATGGCGTTAATTGGTGGCGGAATGATGGCCTGGTTTTATAAAAAAGGATGGTTTAAGTAAAAAACACCGAGGTATTCACCTCGGTGTTTTTTTATTTAACCAATAGCATGTAATACAAACATGGCTAAGAATAAGCATGTAACGATATACATAGATGGTGCGACTTCTTTACGCTTTCCAAGTGCAACTTTTAAGATAGGGTAAGCAATAAATCCGAACGCAATGCCATCAGCGATACTATATGTGAGCGGGATCATAACGATAATTAAAAACGCTGGAAATCCTTCTGAAAAGTCGTTCAGAGGAATTTGTTGAATGCTTGTAATCATCAGACCGCCAATAATAATTAAGATTGGTGCAATGGCACTATCAGGAATTAATTTGACAAACGGAAGAGCGAACAGTGATGCAAAGAATAACATCCCAGTAACGATAGACGTCAGACCTGTCTTTCCGCCTGCAGTAATACCTGCGGCACTCTCTACTGTTGAAACGGTAGGACTTGTGCCAAATAGACCACATGTCATTGCTGAAATCGCATTGGCTTGGTAAGCACGTGGGAATTTGCGGTCATCTTCTAATAAACCGTGCAGAAGTCCCATGTTCTCAAAAATAAGCACCATGCTTAAGGAGAATGTTGCAATCCAAAACGGTAAGGAAGAAAGTTTCCCAAATGACATAGCTCCAAACACATCGCCGTAATTAGCGAATGAGAATGAACTATTTCCCATTTGACTCGTATCAACAAGACCAAATAGCCATGCAATACCAGTTCCTATTGCAATCGTCCATAAAAAGTTTCCACGTACGTTACGAATAAATAATACAAGTGCAACGATAAGAGTAAGCAATGTCGCAAGAACGACAGGATTACTTAATTTCCCCATTGCAACAGCAGTATTTGGATTCGAAACGACTAAACCACCTTTTTGCAATCCGATAAATGCTAAAAACAATCCGATACCGACAGTAATAGCTTCTTTTAATGACTTTGGAATCGATACTGAAAGCACGCGAGCAATTGGTGTAAACGCAGCAATTGCAAAAATAATACCAGAGATAAAGACAGCTGCTAATGCTTCTTGCCAAGTTAAACCGAGCGTATGCACAGCTGTGTACGTGAAGAATGCATTTACACCCATACCTGGGACAAGAATAGCAGGTGCATTTGCCCAAAATGCCATGAGCAGACATCCGACAAATGAACTGAAAACAGTTGCTAAAATTCCAGCTTCAAGTGGAATGCCGGCATCTGATAAGATTGACGCATTTACAATCATAATATATACGATTGTGAAAAATGACGTAACTCCAGCTAAAACTTCTTGTTTTGGTGATGTTTCGTGTAAGCCTAATTTAAATGTTCTTTCAAGTATTCCTTTCATGTTAAACCTTCTTTTTCATATCCCTCTCCCACCCGTGATATCTCTTTTGTAAGAGCTCACCGTCCTTTATTATATCAGAACATCATGTTTTTACAACAACGAAAATGATAACGTTTACTTATAAACGAAATTATTTATAAATACGTAAAAATAGCCCGTATAGTTGAAATGATTTCTAATTCTCCCGATTGAATAGGTGGAGCTGTTTGCGCATGCAAAGTAGCATAGGAAGCAATCTCCCGTGGTAATTGAGCAGATTCTTCAACGAGTGAGAGGGGGACAGGATTAATATTTAAATTGTATGTACTCGCAATAGCACGAGCTTTTTCTACCGCTTGATGCAGAGCCTGAATAAGAGCTTGCTCATAATATTTATTTGGATGAGATATTCGAAAACGTAAACCTTTTGCTAAATTTGCTCCATTTGAAACGGCTATATCATATACTTCCCCTGCTTTTTGTACATTTAAAACGGTAATTTCATACAAATGTTCCACACGATATCCTTGTAGTAACGCTTTATCATTTACATACTCGTATTGAGGAGTGATCGTATAAGAAGTCGTTTCTATATCTTTATCAGCAATACCAAGCTGTTTAAGTGCATCCAGCAATTGTTTTGATTGTACTGCATTTTCTTCTTGCGCTTGTTTCACATTTTTACTATCAGTTCGAATGCCAAGTGTTAATAGAACAACATTTGGTTTCGCTTTGACAACACCTTCACCTTGTACAGTAATAGTCGCTTCTTTACCAGTATTAGCTGTGCGTACGTTGTGTAAATAAGGATTCATTCCACCCTGCATTTTCCATCACCATCCTTTTTATATGTATATGTGTGAACAAAAAAGAAATTTATATGAAAAAAGTTACATAAATGAGAATGTTGAGGAAAGAAAGCATATACAACATAGGTATTTATAGATTATAATATGTGTAAATATGATAAAAAAGGGACGAGGCTAGTGAACGAAAAAAGAGAAACACTGATTTTAGATTTATCCGCATCATTTCGAAAGATGATACGTTTATTACAAAATGATATTAATACACGCTTTGCAGAACATATGCCATATAATGAATTTTCTGTATTACGTGCGTTATTTTTAAACAGTCCACAGATGGCTTCGCAAATTGCGAGTGAAGTAAACGTAACCTCCAGTCATATTACAGCTGTTACAGATCGTCTCGTACGAAAAGGGTTTGTAGAAAGAAAGCGTTCAAATTCAGACCGTCGTATCGTGTACTTAGAAATTACAGAACACGGAAGAGAAGTAACTGAAAAACTTGAAGCTGTGCGTAAGGAATACTATAAAGAGAGATTTAAAGGTTGGAGCGACCAAGAAATAGAAATGGTATTAGAATTATTTGGCCGCGTATTATAATAAATGAGGATAGGAAGCGAAAGCTTTCCTATCCTTTTTCTTTTGAATAAAAATATTTTGAAACTCCAATACTTTAATTAAAAAGAATCGGAGTGAAAAATTATGAAACGTATTTTTACGCTTTTCATTATGATTGGAAGTATGTTCTGCTTTAATAAGTTCGTGGATGCCGCAACGCCAATTCATGTCGTTCAAAAAGAATTACAACATATTTCAAATAAGCAACCTGTTTTATATTCAAAACTATGGATTCGTTCTATGCAGAATGCCATTTTATTTCATCATAGTGATAACATGCGGCATGAAGATACGATAAGCAATGTGACAAAGTCTTCTCTTGTAAAAGTAAAACAACTTCCACTTCAGAAAGCATCACAGTACATCCCGAGATTATCACAATATATTGCTAAGTTTGAGGCTGAAAATGTTCAAGTGTATTATGTTGCAGCTCGTTATGAAGTGAAAAAAGAAAATCCGTATCAGTTAAATGGAATGAATTATTTTATGCAAGTGTTTATTCAACAAGGGGGAGAATGGAGAATTGCTGAAAGTATAGTTGCTCCAACAGATCAAATCGTAGCAAATGGTGACGGATTTGGAACGAAGCAAGAAAAAGAGTATGGGAAAAGAAGAGAGAATGTGAAATAACCTCTTTATTTAGATCGGGATATATATAATAAAAAAAGCATTGCTCTTGTGCAATGCCTTTTTTATTTAGTTCATATAAGAGTTAAATAATTCCTAACATCTTTCTTTTGTCATTGTATGACTTTTTTCGTCAGCTTCTATTAATGCCATTGTTCCGTGTTTATAGTTTCACATCTATAATGCTTTTTGAAACATGTATCCACCACCTTAATGCATATTTATTTCCCTACAAAAGCAAACTTCAATTTTAATAGACGTGTAAAAATGAAGTAACTTATGATAGCGAATAGGAAAAATCCAACATAATAAGACAGTAGTGCATCTTGTCCGCCTAATATTCTACCGCCAAGCAGTCCGAAGCATAGAACAGTGCAAATCATGAACCATTTTTGCAAGTTAGGAAACAATAGTATTTTTCCGTTTTGTTCGTTCGGTGTACGTGTGTATAGAAAGGTTGCCATTGATAAAAAGATAATGATGTAAGCAAATGGTGTTAATAGTGTCCAAGGAGAAGGTACAGAAGTATGCTCCATTGGATTGTCCTGTGGTACACTAGAAAGTTTATTGCCATAGTCATCAAATGTTTCTATTGGGTGGTAATCATAAGTAATAGAAAAAGATTCTAATGGTGAAATGATACCTATATGTTGTAAGTACTCATGAGTATGGTTCTCTATTTCTCCCATTGCATCTAAAGACCATTGTGTATGGGAATAAATGAATCCGGAAATTAACAATCCCAAACCGTATGGTAAAAATAATAGAATGATAGTTAAACTACTTTGAGAGAATATATGTCCAGTAATGGTTCCGATAAATAAGGTGAATGTATAAATAGCGATAAGTACAACCGTAGCATATAGAAAGTAACTATAGAACGGAGTAAAGATTTGATGCTCATTGTGAAACGACATGTTCTTTATTCCGTACATGCTAATCCAGCAAACAATTTGCACTGTAATAATATTCAAAACACCAAGCAACCATTTTGTTAAAAAAATATCTTTTCGTTTAAAAGGCATCGAGAATAGAAAATCAGTTGATTGATTGTTACGTTCCCATCCAATTAAAAGACAAGCAAGTGCAATAAGAGTAGCTCCTTGAAAGAAGACGGCACCATCAGATGTCTGAAAATAGTAGGAGTAGTAATATGCATAGTCACCAAACTTTATTTGTGATTGTTTTAGCTGCATTTGCGCTTCTTGATAATATTTATAAGGTAGTTGATATAAACTAATTAACCAAAATAATAGAATTATATATTTTCCTTGCTTCCATTGCCTCATCCATAAAGCTTTATGAAACATGCGAATCCTCCTCAAACGTTGTAATAAAAATATCTTCGAGCGACATGGTTAATTCCTCAATGAGCAGTGGCTGTTCTTTATGAAACTTTTCTAATGTAGCTGCCACATTTCCCTCAATTAAGATGGTATATACTTTTCCTGTTTGATTTAATATTTTAATATTGCTTAAGTTTTCTAGTTTTTGAGGTAATGACCGTTCATAGGCTACTTGTATTTTTGCAAATCGTGATTTTGCATCATCAAGTGAAGTAATAGATGCCACGGTATGGCCTTTTAACATAATGATTGTATCTGCAATTTGTTCCACTTCATCTAAATGATGAGTTGAGATGAAAATGGTAATCTCTTTTTCTGCAACTTCTCCAACGAGAAACTGCAAAATCTGTCTTTTAACGATAGGATCGAGCCCATTTGTCGGTTCATCTAAAATGATATACTCTGCTTTTGTAGCAACGGCTAAAATGATCGCAAGCAGCGCTTTCATTCCTTTTGAGTAACTACGAATCCGCTTGTTTGGTAAGTTAAAAAGTTCAAGCAGTTCGTAGAAATATGATTCATCAAATGCTGTATAAACTGCTTTATAAAATTTCACGATTTCTTTTACTGTATATCCGTTCAGTATGTTAGTAGAATCTGGGACATATACGACCTTTTGTTTCATTTCAGGATGCATATGGATATCTGTATCTTCATATGTAACCGTGCCTTCATCTGGGTCTAAAATGCCGATCATCGTTCGTAATAAAGTTGTTTTCCCCGCACCGTTTCTTCCGAGTAATCCGACGATACTACCTTTTTGTAATGTGAAAGAAACATCGTCTAAAATCGTTTGATTATCAATTGTTTTCTTCAAACTTGTCACTTTCAGCATCTATATTTCCTCCAATCTCTTTATAGTATGAATCTATCCAATCATGAATTTTATCTTTCGTAATCCCAAGATAAGAGGCTTCTAGTAATAATTGATGAAATTGCTTTTCAACCATAGCGATTTTCCTTTCGTCTAATGTTGGGGTAATCGATTGAGATACAAATGTTCCTTTTCCTCGTAACGTTTCAATAATCCCTTGTCGCTCTAATTCTTGATACGCTTTACTCACTGTATTTGGATTTATAACAAGTAATGAAGCGAGCTCGCGTACAGAAGGAAGTTTATCACTTGGAGCTAACATGTTTTTTAATACGAGTTCTTTTATATTTTGAACAATTTGTTCCCATATCGGAGTGTTGCTTCTTGGATCAAGTTGAATATGCAAGAGCAATGTCTCCTTCCTCATATATATTAAGTGTACTACTATGAGTAATACGCTTAATACAATATAGGGTATGAATGTGTTTGTCAACTGAAAAAAATAGAAAAATATGGTATTAAAAAATAATAAATTGGAAAAAATAGGTCTGATATAGAATGGAGGGTTAGTCATGAAGCGAGTTTTTGGAATACTTGTTTGTTTCATGTTATTGCTTTCTGGTACTTCAGTTAGTTTTGCACAATCTGAGAAAACGAAGCAGGAGAAAACAGAAGAAACCGCGCCGAAGTTAGCGGAGCAAGCATCGTCAGCAATCGTAATTGAGCAAGATACAGGTAAAGTTTTATTTGATAAAAATCCGAATGAAAAGTTACCACCTGCTAGTATGACAAAGATTATGACAATGCTATTAATTATGGAACAAGTTGAAAAAGGAAAACTAAAACTAAACGATAAAGTTAGAGCAAGTGAACATGCAGCTTCAATGGGTGGATCACAAATCTTTTTAGAACCTGGGGAAGAGATGACCGTAAATGAAATGCTAAAAGGTATTGCCATTGCATCTGGAAATGATGCATCTGTTGCAGTAGCAGAGCATATCGCTGGTTCAGAAGAAGGATTTGTAAATATGATGAACAAAAAAGCGAAAGATTTAGGGTTGAAAAATACACATTTTCAAAACCCGACAGGTCTCCCGGCTAAAGATCATTATTCTACAGCAAATGATATGGCTATAATGGCGAGAGAATTGATGAAGTATCCACTTATTCGCAAATACACAGGTAAATACGAAGATTATTTACGAGAAGATACGGATAAGAAGTTTTGGCTCGTCAATACGAATAAGTTAGTGCGTTTTTATCCTGGAGTAGATGGTGTAAAAACGGGCTTTACAACAGAAGCAAAATATTGCTTAACAGCATCGGCTGAAAAAAATGGCATGCGTGTTATTTCAGTTGTTATGGGAGCACCTACATCTAAAGAACGGAACAATCAAGTGACGAAGCTTCTTGATTATGCATTTGGTCAATATATGACGAAGAAAATGTATACGCGCGGTGAAAAAATTAAGACTGTACAAGTAGGAAAAGGTAAAAAAGAAAAAGTAGATTTAGTTGCATCAGATAATGTGTCTCTTCTTATGAAGAAGGGCGAAAATATGGACAAAGTAAAGCAAGAAGTAATTGCTGAAAAGAAAGTGAAAGCACCGATTAAAAAAGGTGATGCACTTGGCACGCTTGTTATTAAAAAAGATAAAGAGGTTTTATTAAAACAAACAATCGTAGCAAAAGAAGATGTTGCTGCAGCAAGCTGGTGGGAGTTATTTAAAAGAAGTTTTGGGATGTTTTCAACATCAAAATAGCGGCAAACATTTTGCCGCTTTTCTATTCGTATGTAAGTAAATAATTGTTGAATGGTTTCACTTTATGGCGAAATAGTTCTTCTTTTGTCAGTAGGAAGGATTCTTATGTTGTATCACGAAAATCTTTATGTATGTAAATGAGTAAAGTTTGAGCATAAGGAGGAAATCGTGTGAGTCTTTCCATGCAATTAGAAGTAAAACGTGACGTCCTATGTGTGAGACTAGCGGGTGAATTAGATCATCATACTGCTGAAGAGTTGCGAACGAAAGTGACAGATATGATTGAGACACATGGTGTTCATCACATTGTTTTGAGCCTAGAGAACTTATCATTTATGGATAGTTCTGGTTTAGGTGTGATATTAGGCCGATATAAGCATGTAAAGGGATTAGGTGGAGAAATGGTTGTTTGTGCAATTTCACCGCCTGTTAAGCGTTTATTTGAAATGTCGGGCTTATTTAAAATTGTTCGCTTAGAAGAAAGTGAAGCGCACGCGCTCGCGACGTTGGGGGTGGCATAAATGAGAAATGAAATGAACCTTCAATTTTCAGCATTAAGTCAAAATGAATCATTCGCTCGCGTTACAGTGGCAGCATTCATTGCGCAACTAGATCCAACGATGGATGAGCTAACGGAGATTAAAACTGTTGTGTCAGAAGCGGTTACAAATGCAATTATTCATGGATACGAAGGAAATGCAGAAGGTACTGTTTATATTTCTGTAATTTTGGAAGAGGCAATGGTGAAACTCACGATTCGAGATGAAGGGATTGGCATCTTTAATTTAGATGAGGCAAGGCAACCCCTTTTTACAACTAAACCTGAATTAGAGCGTTCCGGAATGGGATTTACTATCATGGAAAATTTTATGGATGAAGTAGAAGTTATTTCAAACGAATCTTTCGGGACAACAATCCATTTGACAAAATACTTATCAAATAGTAACGCTCTATGCAATTAAGGAGAATAGCCTATGGACATAGAGGTCAAAAATGAGAAGAAGAAACCTCAGTTAAAGGACCACGAGCTAAAAGCGTTAATTCAAAAAAGTCAAGGTGGAGATCAACAAGCAAGAGATACGATTGTTCAAAGTAATATGCGTCTAGTATGGTCGGTTGTACAGCGTTTTTTGAATCGAGGATACGAACCAGACGATCTATTTCAAATTGGATGTATTGGGCTCTTAAAATCGGTAGATAAATTTGATTTATCTTTCGACGTGAAATTTTCAACATATGCAGTTCCAATGATTATTGGAGAAATTCAACGATTTTTACGTGACGATGGATCAGTGAAAGTAAGTAGATCTTTAAAAGAAACAGGCAACAAAATTCGAAAGATGAGAGACGAGCTTTCGAAAGAATTCGGAAGGGCTCCAACGATTAATGAAGTAGCAGAGGCGCTAGAACTAACGCCTGAAGAAGTTGTTCTGGCGCAAGAAGCGAGTCGTCCTCCTTCATCGATACATGAAACCGTGTATGAAAATGATGGAGACCCTATTACTATTTTAGATCAAATTGCAGATCAATCTGAAACGAAATGGTTTGATAAAATAGCTTTAAAAGAAGCAATTAGAGAATTAGATGAACGAGAACGTCTTATTGTATATTTGCGCTATTATAAAGATCAAACCCAATCAGAAGTAGCAGAGCGCATAGGTATTTCGCAAGTACAAGTTTCAAGACTTGAAAAGAAAATATTAAAACAGATGAAAGATCGAATAGATGAATAACTGTCTATTCGATTTTTTTATGACTTTAATAGGAGGGAGTTGTTAATTTTCGCAAAAATTAACAGAATTTATTGAAAATTTAGTTAATTTAAAATATAATCCAAGTATGAACTTGTCATAAAGGGGGAAGGAAACATGGAAACGAGGCAACAATGGGGAACGAGGGCTGGATTTATTTTCGCAGCGGTCGGCTCAGCCGTTGGATTAGGAAACATATGGCGTTTTCCTTATACAGCGTATGAAAATGGAGGAGGTGCATTCTTTTTACCGTACTTATTTGCATTATTAACGACTGGTATTTCATTGCTAGCATTCGAATTCGCTCTTGGGCATCGTCATCGTGGTTCTGCACCACTTACATTCTTCCGTATTCATCCACGTGCTGAATTTATTGGATGGTGGCAAATGTGTGTAACGTTTATCGTTTCAACATATTATGCAGTAATTATCGCTTGGTCTATTTCGTATACGTATTTTGCAATTACTGGAGCGTGGGGGAAAGACACGCAATCATTTTTATTTAAAGAATATTTACATGTTGCAGATAAACCAGGGCAATTTGGGGGGCTTGTGCCAGAAGTATTAATTCCGTTAGCTCTCGTTTGGATTATTGTGCTTGGCGTTGCATTCAAAGGCGTTAAAAAAGGAATCGAAGTTGTTAACCGCATTTTTATTCCTTTATTAGTTGTTATGTTTTTAATTATCGTTGTTCGTGCAGTGACGATGGAAGGTGCGATGCAAGGGTTAGATGCATTCTTTAAACCAGACTGGAGTCGTATTTTTGATGGGAAAGTATGGCTTGCTGCTTATGGACAAATTTTCTTTAGTTTATCTCTAGCATTCGGAATTATGATTACGTATTCTAGTTATTTACCGAAAAACTCAGATACAACAAATAATGCTTTTATTACAGGGTTTGCAAATTCAGGATTTGAATTATTAGCCGGAATTGGAGTTTTTGCTGCTCTTGGATTTATGGCAAATAACATGGGGGTACCAGTTGATAAAGTTGCGAGTGCTGGCGTAGGGCTTGCGTTTGTAGTATTCCCACAAATTATTAATGAATTACCGATGTCACCGTTATTTGGAGTATTATTTTTCTTATCGTTAACTGTTGCTGGAATTACATCACTCATTTCACTTGCGGAAGTATGCTTTGCGGCTGTATCTGAAAAATTTAGTTTGAGTCGTCAAAAGACGATTGGAATTATGGGAACACTTCTCGTGTTAGTTTCTCTTGTTTTTGCAACACGTGGTGGGCTTATGTTTCTAGATGTTGTTGATTATTTCGCTAATAATTTTGGATTAATTACAATTGCACTAGCTGAAGTGGTTACGATAGGTCTTATCTTGCGCCGTCTACCTATTTACCAAAATCATGCTAACTTTGTATCTGATATAAAATTAGGAACGTTTTGGAGAGTTAGTTTACTCGTTATTACTCCACTCATGTTAGGGTATATGTTAATTGATGGTGTAATCCAAAATATTAAAAAGAACTACGGAGATTATCCGACGGAATTTGTTGTAACATATGGTTGGTCGATAGCGGCAGCATTCCTTCTAGTCGCACTAGTCATTGGTTTGAAAAAATGGAATGCACAAATACATTCAGATTCTGCCCAGCTTGAAAAAGAATGGAAAGATCGAGGTGTTTCATGATGAGTGGATCAGCGATTATGATGATGGTTATTGGTATCGTAGTCATTTGGGGAGGACTTGCATTAAGTATCGCAAATTTATTTAAGAAAAAGGCATAAGCTAAAAACATCTGTACTGAAACGGTACAGATGTTTTTTTATGAAAAAATTGTATTAGAAAAAAATTCAATAACCATACTACAACTACGAGGAAGAGTGAAGGGGTGAATGAAAATTGGAAGGAACGATTTATATTAAAATGCGCAATCGTTTAAAAATTTCTCCTGCGTATGAAATAAAGCTGAGTGATGTCGCTCAACTTGCAGGAGATTCTTTTGTAGTTGAGTCTTTACAAAATGAAATAGTTTACAACGTAACAGCACATGATAAGACGCATGTTGTAATTGATGTTATGAAAGTAATTGAAATTATTCAACAAAAAGCATCTCATGTACAAATTAATTTACTAGGTTCTGGACAAACTCTTGTTGAAATTATATATGAAAAAAAGAAAGTGCCCCCAATTTTCTTTGGGCTTGTATGGTTGTTGTTGTTCATTGGGGCGGCCCTTGCGATCATTTATTTCCATGAGGATGTAAGTATGCAACAAGTACACCAGCGGTTATATTACATGATTACTGGAGAGTTTAAGGAGCAACCACTATTATTTCAAGTTCCCTATTCAGTAGGTCTTGGATTAGGTATGGTTTTATTTTTTAATCATGTATTTCAAAAGCGAATTAATGAAGAGCCGAGTCCGTTAGAAGTTGAGATGTTTCAATATCAACAGTCGCTTGATCAATATGTAATTGTTAATGAAAACAAGGATAACACGAAACAGCTTGCCGATGATTGAATGTGGGTTTGTTATATTAATTGGTTTAGCTGGCGGGATTGCAGTAGGTAGCGGATATGTTGCCTTTTTGGCTGTACTTGGTATAATCCCTCGTTTAGCTCAATTAACGAGAAGTGGAAAGCATATTCAATATTTTGAGTGGGCTGTCATTGCGGGAACTTTAACTGGGGCTTGGTGTAGTTTGAAAAACATTACATTTCAAACATCGCAATATTGGCTTGTAATATTAGGTTTATTTTGTGGTACATTCATTGGAATGCTTGCTGCGGCATTAACGGAAGTATTAAATGTTTTACCTATTTTAGCGAAACGAGTCGGGGTAGAGGGGAAAATTGTTGTTTTACTCGTTGCTCTTGTACTTGGCAAAGTAATAGGCTCATTGTTTCACTGGATTTATTTCGTAAAGTAGGAGGCAATATATAAATGACAAACCGAAAACTGAAAGATGATTACATAAATAAAGTGAAGGAGTACCATCCAAAGCCAAACTATTTACTAAATTGTGTGAAGGCATTTCTTGTAGGTGGGCTCATTTGTACAGTCGGAGAAATATTGATGAAATTTTATATACATTATTTTCACTTTAGTGAACAAGAGGCAGGAAATCCGACAGTTGCAACTCTTGTTTTATTGTCGGCGATTTTAACAGGATGTGGTGTATATGATAAAATCGGTCAATTTGCTGGAGCAGGATCGGCAGTACCAGTTACAGGATTTGCAAATTCTATGGCGAGCGCTGCGCTAGAACATAAGAGTGAGGGGATTGTTCTAGGGATTGCTACAAACATGTTTAAGCTTGCAGGAAGTGTTATCGTGTTTGGCGTTGTTGGAGCATATATTATCGGATTAATAAGATATACTTTTAAAATTTTTATGTCTTAAAGGAGGGGCGAGTATGAGGTTGACAGGAAAACAAACGTGGGTATTTCAAAATGATATTTACGTAAATGCAACGGGTACTGCTGTCGGTCCGAAAGAAGCTGAAGGCCCTCTTGGAAAATATTTTGATATTTCATATAATGACTTGCATTGTGGAGAGGAAAACTGGGAACTTGCTGAACGAAAATTAATGTCAGACTCAATGCAACAAGCAGTGCAAAAAGGGAATATAAAAACATCACAAATTGATTTCTTTTTAGCGGGCGATTTATTAAATCAAACAGTGACAGCGAATTATGTTGCGCGTCAGTGGGGGATTCCTTTTTTAGGAATGTTTAGCGCTTGTGCGACGTCAATGGAAACTTTAGCAGTTGGATCAGCATTTATAGACGGTGGATTTGCGAATCGTGTCTTAGCTACGGTGAGTAGTCATAATGCAACGGCTGAAAGGCAATTTCGTTATCCAACAGAGTATGGGGGACAAAAGCCAGAAACCGCAAATTCAACTGTTACAGGTGCAGGGTCCATATTAATTAGCAAAGAAAAAAGTGCAATTAAAATTACGGCAGCTACGATTGGAAAAGTGCAAGATTTAGGAATTATGAACCCTTTAGATATGGGATCGGCAATGGCACCAGCTGCTGCTCATACAATCCAACAGCATTTTGAAGATTTAGGAAGAAGCGCAGCTGATTATGATTTGATTGTTACTGGTGATTTATCGGCTGTTGGGACACCAATTGCAAAACAACTTTTACTTGAGGAAGGTTATGACCTTGGGCATATATACAATGATTGTGGATTAATGATTTATGATTCAAATCAAGAAGAAGTGTTTGCAGGTGGCAGTGGTTGTGCTTGTTCCGCTGTTGTCACATACGGCCACTTATTACGTGAAATGCAAAAAGGGCATTTACAACGCATTTTTGTCGTTGCAACGGGGGCTTTATTGAGCCCAATGATGATGCAACAAAAGGAAACGATTCCAACAATTGCGCATGGTGTTGTGTTTGAAAGAGTTAAAGGAGAGTGAATTGTGGATTTTGTATATGCATTTCTTGTAGGAGGAGCGATTTGTGTAATTGGACAAGTATTGTTAGATTTTGCAAAGTTAACACCGGCCCATTTAATGGCAAGTTTTGTAGTTGTCGGAGCCATTTTAGACGGATTCGGATTGTATGATAAGCTTATAAAATTTGCAGGTGCTGGAGCAACAGTCCCTATTACAAGTTTTGGACATTCACTATTACACGGAGCAATGCATGCGGCGGAAAAACATGGGTATTTAGGAATTGGTATCGGCATGTTTAGTTTAACGTCTGCGGGCATTTCCGCAGCTATATTATTTTCATTTTTTGTAGCACTTATATGTAAACCGAAAGGATAAATCAAATGAGACGAAGGGTTGTTTTGGTAACAGATGGAGATGAATATGCAAAGCGGACAATTGAGCTGTTAACAAAGGAATTTGGGGGCAGGTGTATTTCAGCATCGCAAAGTAATCCAACCAAATTGACAGGGAAGAAAGTTGTTGAGCTTATTATGCAAACGCCATATGACCCTGTATTTGTCATGTTTGATGACAGTGGATTTATTGGAGAAGGATCTGGTGAAAAGGCTTTAAAATATGTAGCCACACATAAACAAATTGATGTACTTGGTATTTTAGCGGTAGCATCTAATACACATCATTGGGAATGGGCGCGTGTAGATGTAAGCGTAGATCGGAATGGGAATTTAACAGAATACGGTGTTGATAAATTTGGACTTCCAGATGGTGAAATTGGCAGGATTAGTGGGGATACGATTTATTGTTTAGATGATTTGAATGTTCCAGTCATTGTGGGGGTCGGTGATATTGGCAAGATGTGTGGAAATGATGAATGGGAGCGAGGATCACCTATTACTAGAAAAGCAATTCAATTAATTTTGGAAAGGAGTGGGTTTTATGACGAAGCCTAAAAAAGTGAATATCCCGATTTCGTCTTTTTTAAGTGATAATGAAAATTACTTAAAGCAAACTGTTGGATTGGGTGTCACATATGATGTTGGTATTCGTAAATTTCAAATTTTAAACAAAGAAATTGGTGTGTTATTTGTAAATGGACTTTGTGATACGAATTATATTATCCCTATTTTAGAAGAAGCGGTGGATACAAATGAAATAAGGGATGTAGAAGAAGATACAGTAAAGCTTTTAGAGAATCGTTTAATTCATCAACAAGTAAGTAAAGTAAAAACGATGGATGAAGTAATGCTCCAAGTATTATCAGGGCTTATTGTTATATTTGTGGAAGGTGAAACGGAAGCTTTTGCAATTGATGTTCGTAGTTATCCGGGGCGGACACCGACAGAACCAGATACAGAAAAGGTAGTACGTGGTGCAAGGGATGGTTTTGTTGAAAATATTGTTGTAAATACAGCGTTAATCCGTAGAAGGATCCGCGACCCACGTCTTCGAAATGAAATGGTTCGAGTAGGGGATAGATCACAAACCGATATTTGTATTACATATGTACAAGATGTTGCAAATCCAGATTTAGTGAAGATTATAAAACAAGAATTAAATAATATTGAAGTAGATGGGATTACGATGGCGGATAAAACGGTGGAAGAATTTGTAGTCAAACAAGGTTATAATCCATTCCCGCTTATTCGCTACACAGAAAGGCCAGATGTAGCAGCGAACCATTTGTTAGAAGGACATGTGTTAGTACTTGTTGATACATCACCAAGTGCTATGATCACTCCAACAACATATTTCCACCATTTACAGCATGCAGAAGAATTTAGACAAAATCCAGCTGTAGGTACATTTTTACGTTGGGTACGTTTTTTAGGTGTTATTTTCTCGTTATTTTTATTACCATTTTGGTTAGTATTTGTATTTGATCCAACTCTTTTGCCACCGAATCTTGCTTTTATTGGACCGACTAAGATGACGCATTTACCAATTTTATTACAAGTGTTAATGGCAGAGGTCGGACTTGAGTTTTTAAGAATGGCTGCCATTCACACTCCGACGTCGTTATCGTCTGCGGCGGGGTTAATTTCTGCTATATTAATTGGTCAAATTGCCATTGATGTAGGGTTGTTTGTACCAGAAGTTATTTTATATGTAGCTGTTTCGATGATTGGGGCATATGCAACACCGAGCTATGAATTAGGACTAGGAAATAAGGTTGGGAAATTGTTTGTAATTATTTTAACAGGTCTCTTCCATGAGATAGGGTTTGTAATTGGAATGACGATATTGATTTTATTTTTAACGTCTATAAAAAGTTTACAAACACCGTATTTATGGCCGTTTCTACCATTTGATTGGGGCGCGTTAACGAAAATTTTACTCCGACCAACTATGTCTAGTTTAAAAGTGCGTCCTAGTATTGTGCGACCTCAAAATGTAAGAAGACAAAAATAAACGGGATTATGCTCCCGTTTATTTTTTTATTGAAAATTTATTTTTTTTTAACAAAAACCAAACATTTTTTGTGTACACTTAGAGTAGATATTGTGTATGAAAGGGGAAGAGGACATGATTAAATTATTTGTAAGTGATTTAGATGACACGCTCGTTTATAATGTGAATGATATGCAAAAAGAAGATGAACGTGCACTTTGTTGGCTAGCTGAAAAAGGGACAAATATTTGTTTTGCCTCTGGCCGCTTTACTCACCGAATTGATGAAGTCGTAAAAAAGTTTTCATTCCCGTATTACACAACAGGTTTAAATGGGGCGACAATGTTACTGCCGGACGGTAAAATATTTCATGAATCAAGTTTTGAAGATAGTGTTGCCCAGGAAATATATCGATATATACATAACAAAGGACTAGCAGATATTGTTTGTGCAAATGAGCAGCGATATACAAAAAGAAAAAATGAAAATCATCATACTTTTGAAGAGTATATGGGGGTACATATTGCTGAAATAGAAGCGTTAGAAGAAGAATTTGGTAAGACTGTACATCCAGCGAAATTATTTGTATTTGGAGAAGAAGAGAAAATTGTAGCATTAGATCAAGAGTTACGAAATACGTTTCACAGTGAAGCGGAAGTTTTTATATCAGGTAAACGTTATGTTGATATTATGCCAAGGGGTGTAAGTAAGGGGAGTGCTTTAAGGCGACTAATGGAACATTTAAAAATTGAAGCAAATGAAGTTGCCTGCATTGGAGATTCTTTTAATGACATTTCAATGTTTGAAGTAACCCCGCATTCATTTACTCTTCATCATGCTCATCCATATGTGAAGGAGAAAGCAAATCATGTTGTTCGTTCGGTTGAAGAAGCTGTTATGAAATTACCGTTACTTGTATAAAAAAGAAGCTCGTCACTGACGAGCTTCTTTTTACTTGAATAAAGATTTAACAAAATCAATGATACTTGAGAAGAAATCTTTAACTTTATCTAGGAAACTTTGCCCTTCTTCAGACCCTAAAAAGGCAGAAACGTGTTCTTTTGCTTTATTTAACTGACTGCCAACTTGATTCCAATCGATATTAAGATTTTTCATTTTATCAAATAACGCTACTAAGTTATCCAACTGTTCATCCGTTAATGTAATGCCGAGTTGATCAGCAATTTTTTTAATTAATGAACGTAAATCTTCCGTTGTTTTTGGCTGCTCTTTTGCAATCTCTTCTTTAATTTTTGCAACAAGTTGAACTGCTTTTTCTTCACCAATTTTATCGCCGAGCTGGGCCGTTTGCACCATTTCTTCATTGGCTACTTTTTTTACTTCCTCAGGAATTGCTTTGTTCGATGTTGTTTCATAGGCCTTCATTAAACCTGTTAAAGCAGCAGTTCCTGAAACTTTAAATGGTGCAGTAATTTGAATCTCTGCATCTTTCACACCTGCTGTAATAAGTGCGTTTGTGTACATTGCATCTGTTATTGAATTAATGTTTTTTGAACGTACAATGAGACCAGATCCTGGCTTTGTGTATGTAATCATAGAAGAGGAAATTGCTCGCGTACCAATTTGTGCTTTTGGAACAATTCCTTCTAGAAATTTATGTTCTTCCGCATTAGACACAGTAATAATTGTAGCATCTTTCGGTGCTTTCATTTCTTTTAACAGATCTTGTTTTTGTTGTTCAGATAAGTTTTCTCCTAGTGTAACAATTGATTCTCCCTCAATGATGTCTGCAAATGAAGCTGTTGGCATCATAAATACCGTTACAGCTAATAGCAGAGCTAGTAATTTCGTTTTCACGAAAAATCGCTCCCTTTCTCTTTCTAAAATTTTCGGGCAACACAGTTATTATAGTATATATTTCTTATTTGTCACCTAGCTTTGTCCACATTTCGAAAAAGAAGTATGTAGATTGTCGGATTCTTTTTTGTTTCTAGTCATGAATGTGGTAATATAGTGCTGAGATACTTGAAAGGAGACATATACATATGAAAACTTTAGGATACATATTAATGGAAAATGGTGAAAAAATCGAATTGGAATTTTTCCCAGAAGAAGCACCGAAAACAGTAGAAAACTTTAAAAAATTAGCAGAGCAAGGATTTTATGATGGTGTGACATTCCACCGCGTTATTCCTGGCTTCGTAAGCCAAGGTGGAGACCCAACAGGAACAGGTGCAGGTGGCCCAGGTTACTCTATCCCATGTGAGACTGATGGAAATCCTCATAGACACCTTGTAGGATCACTTTCTATGGCACATGCTGGCCGTAACACAGGTGGTAGCCAATTCTTTGTTGTTCATGAGCCACAACCGCATTTAGATGGCGTACATACTGTATTTGGTAAAGCGACAAGCGGTATTGAAACAGTATTAAACATGCGTCAAGGCGATGTAATGAAAGAAGTTAAAGTTTGGGAAGAGTAAGTTATGGAAAAAGGGAGCTTTTGCTCTCTTTTTTATTTTTTAAATAGGAATGAGTATTTTCTTTACAGTACATGATACAAACTGTATTGTAATTGTTGCTAAAATATATGACTTATGAGAACAAACTTTTAACAAATTACATAGAATACACTAGATTATATGTTTCAATAAACATTTTTTATTATATTAATTTTGCTAGAATTAAGTTGCTCTATGGTGACTAATAATGAAGCGGTAATGAGTAGCGGATGTTACTTTTAACTATCATATAGCATTGTCTTTTTTTTAAATCTACTTAGAAAGAAATAGTACTGAAACATATATTTGACTTTCTTCTTTTCGCTTTGTATGATTATCAAGTTGTTTTAGGCTCTTCTCACTCTGTTGAAAATATTGTAAAATGAATGTGATATGAAAAGAGTGATTGAGGGAATTCATAGTTTGTAACTTTTGTAAGAAGGGATAAGGGTTATGTTAATTCGTTTTAAAAAAAGTTATGAAAAAATTGCAATGGGGCTTCTTTCGTTTATGCCAACTGAAAAAGATGTGAAAACATTACAATTGACAATGAAAGAGTATGAAGCGAAAGAGGATTGGCAATTGTATTTGTGGAAGCAAAATGAAGATTTTGTTGGAATAATGGGGATTGTAAAAAAAGAGAATCAAGTATTAGAAATTCAGCATTTGAGTGTGAACCCGTCTCATCGTCATATGGGAATTGGGACGATGATGGTTCAAGAGTTAAAGAGCAAATTTCTTGAGTTTACAATTTGCGGAAATGAGCAAACAGCAAGTTTTTGCGAAAAGTGTAAAGGGCTTGAACAAAATATACATTCATGAAAGCAGGGATAAGTAGTTTATTATCTCTGCTTTCTTTTTTGTAATTGTTCTTTGCGTTCAGTGATGACTTCTGTTCGATCACGTAATGTGTGCTTGTGTAGGATATATTCACTAGGAGTAGCGTTCATATCTTTCCACGGAAGGTTTTGTTTCTGACATAACTGCATACATTTCTTTTCCAATGATGTGTCCGATAATGGTAAAAATAACGGTACAAAACTTTCTTTTTTTTGTATAGATTGCACTCTTTCATTGAGTAAGGGTAGAAGTTGCGCTTGATTGATTCCTAAACGTTGTAAAAGTGCACTGTTTTTTTCTAAAATTGTGATTGCACTTTTCATCATCTTTGTGGCGCCATTCCAGTTAGTGCGTCTTTGGTGGTATAAAGAAACTGCCACTTGAATGAGACCGACTAAGTAATCATCACGATTTCCTCTCGGTTTGGTTTTCCAATACTCTTCCAATATTTCGTGACATTCAAAATAGTCATAGTCTCCGTGAAAATGAATTAAAAATTGTATGTATTCGGTAGGATACATATTTTTCGCCCCTATCTAACGGTTATAAATACAAGTGTATCATAGAAATATGAACAATAAACGACTAGGGGATTTTCCCTAGTCGTTTATTGTTCATGTTAGCAGAAGCAAGCTGCCCCTACAATAATTAGTAAAATAAACAGTACAACAAGTAATGCGAACCCACCGCTAAAACCGCAATCAACGTGACCCATAGTTTTTTGACCTCCTACATTGTTCTTACTACACTGTTATCATATGAAGCTGTGGGCATGATGACATAGGCATAGGTCTATTTTTAATTAAATTTCTTAAAAAGGTTGGATAGAACATGAGTATGCTCTATACTTATGTTGTTATAGAAAAAATGTGGTGGGATGCTTTGTGCAGTATAATTTTAAAGTAGAGGCTTTTGAAGGGCCTTTAGATCTATTGTTACATTTAATACATCGTTATGAAATTGATATATATAATATTCCTGTAGCGGATATTACAGAACAATATTTGTCTTATGTCCATACGATGAAAGAACTACAATTAGATGTTGCAAGTGAGTATTTAGTAATGGCTGCAACGTTATTGCAAATTAAAAGTAAAATGTTGTTGCCGAAACATGAAGAAGATGTACTTGATAATGGTGATGACTTTATAGATGACCCTCGTCAAGAATTGATGGAGAGGTTAATTGAATATAAGAAATATAAGCAAGTTGCTACTGAGTTAAAAGAAAGAGAACAAGAAAGAGCACAGCTATATACACGTCCGCCAATTGATTTTGCATCGTTGCAACAAGAAGAGGAGACAAGCTTACCTCTTGATGTTACGTTATATGATATGCTAGCGGCATTTCAAAAATTAATGCGCCGTAAAAAAGCAAAGAAACCTGTAACAGCACGAGTTACTCGTCAAGAAATACCAATTGAACAACGAATGGCTGATATTCTAAAACAGTTAGAAATAAAAGGTGGCCGTCAAAGTTTTTATGATTTGTTTGCTGATGAAGAACGTGAAATAATGGTTGTAACATTTTTAGCGGTTCTTGAGCTTATGAAAAAACAACAAATTAGCATAGAACAAGAACATAATTTTGATGAAATTTTTGTATCGAGTTCTAATAAATCCGCATAGAGCTTGTATGGGAAATGGGATAGAGAAACAGTTTATCTCATGTTACGTTTTAATGAATCGTTTGGAACAAGAAAAGAAATATTGAACCGAACGCATTGATTGTGATTCGGTTTTTTGATGTGTATTTTTAATGAGAAAATAGGAGGAAGGAGCTCGGGCAATGGATAGAAAAGAACAAAAATCAATCATTGAAGGGCTTTTGTTTGTTTCTGGTGATGAAGGGATTTATCCAGAACAAATAGCGAAAGTTCTTGAAATTGAAGTGAATGAAGTAATAGATATTTTAGAAGAAATGCAAAAAGAATATGAAGGTGCACATCGCGGTTTGCAAATTGTACAATATGCAAAAGTATATCGCTTTGCTACAAAGAAAGAACATGCTTCGTACTATCAGAAATTAATAGATATCCCAACAGCTGCCTCACTCTCTCAAGCTGCTCTTGAAACGTTAGCGATCGTTGCATATCGTCAACCGATTACAAGGACAGAAATGGAAGAGATTCGAGGGGTAAAAACGGACAAGGCACTACAAACGTTAGTTTCACACTTACTTATAAAAGAAACTGGCCGAGCAGAAGGTCCAGGGCGTCCTATTTTATATGGAACGACAAAAGAATTTTTGGACACATTTGGATTGAAAACATTAGATGATTTACCGCTACTTTCTGAAGAGAGTGAACAAATGAATGAAGCAGATTTATTCTTCGGTTCTTTACAAGAAATATCAAAATAAAAGCTTAGCATTTTGCTAAGCTTTTTTTGTATATCAATTATATCCCGTGCCATACTAAGTGAAAAAAAGGAGACGAGTTATGAAGGGTATACGAAGTATTTTGTTGTTAATTTCTGTTTTATTATGTTTTTCTTTAAATAGTACCTCAGCTAAAAGATATATGATGTCTATTCATGCTACGTCTCCTTTACATATGCAGCGGCAACATCTTAGTAAAATGCAAGTGAACTTTTTAAAAGTTGGACAAGGTGATGCAACACTTATTGTATTGCCAAATGGACAAACAATGTTAATTGATGGAGGACCTTATGAAGCAGGAGAGGTTATTATTCAAAAACTAATCGAAAAAGGGATAAACCATTTAGATGTTATTGTCAGTACGCATCCTGATATGGATCATATTGGTGGACTAATTCCGATTGTAGAGCAAATGCCGGTCTCACTTATACTAGATAGTGGAAAAACATATAGCTCTTTTACATATCATACGTATCGAAATAATATTAAGAAAAGGGGAATACCTTTTGTTTCAGTAAAGGAAGGACAATATATACCGCTAGATCCACATGTTTCTATACAGGTATTAAACAATGGGAAATCGAAAGATGAAAATAATGAATCCTCAATTGTTTTAAAGGTTCGATATGGAAAGGCTGACTTTTTATTGATGGGCGATGCTGATGTACGGACGGAACATGAGATATTAAAGCAATTTGATGTACATGCAGATATATTAAAAGTTGGGCATCATGGCTCATATACTTCAACAAGTGAAACGTTTATAAAAAAAGTAGAACCACAGTTCGCTATTCTTTCGTATGGGAGTAGCAATCCGTATGGCCATCCTCACCAAAGTGTAGTAAGGAGATTGAAACGGCACGGTATAATGATATATGGAACAAATAAACGCACTGTAGAAGTGAATACAGATGGGGAACATATTATGATAGGGTCTAGTGGATTCATGCCATTATTGAAGTAATTCATACATTAGAGATGGAGACCGTCCCTTTTTGGAAAAAATGAATAACATATATTATAATTACGAGAGACGTAATTATAATATATGTTTCGTTAAACAAAATGGAAATTTTATTAGAATGTATAGACAACTACTCGTGCGTATATTAAGATGGAATTAGGCGAATAAGGTAATAAGAACAAGTAGGAAAGTTCATGGGAAAGGGTCGATGAAAATGAAAACGCAAATTGTCATCAATGCCAAAATTTACACAGGTCAAGAAGTAGTGGAAAACGGATTTATTCGTTACGCAGAAACAATTAAAGAAATTGGTTTGATGGCTCAATATGTACCACAAGAAGATGAAACTGTTATTGATGCTACAGGGAAGATTGTAATTCCAGGTATGATTGATGTTCATATTCATGGTGGATACGATATTGATGCGATGGATGCAAATAGCGATGGATTAGTAACTCTAGGTAAAGAAATGTTAAAAGAAGGGGTTACAACTTACTTCCCGACAACAATGACACAAGCTCCAGAAGCGATAGAAGCGGCACTAAGTGCTGCAAAGGAAGCGAAAGAAAAAGGAGCACATTTCGAATATATTCATTTAGAAGGACCGTATGTTTCAAAAAAACGTGCAGGTGCACAACCACTAGAACATATCGTTCCTGCGAATATTGAACAGTTTAAACAATGGCAGGAAGCAAGCGGTAATTTAATTAAGTTAGTAACATATGCACCAGAGGAAGAAGGGGCATTAGAGTTTGAACAGTATCTTGCTGAAACTGGTGTTGTTGGCACAATGGGGCATACAGATGCAATTGATGCGCAACTAAAAAATAGAAACATTACACATGCAACACATTTGTACAATCAAATGCGTGGATTACATCACCGTGAACCAGGAGTTGTTGGTCATGTGTTATTAAATCCAGATGTAATGGTTGAAGTAATTACAGATGGCATTCATATTCACCCTGATATGGTGAAATTAGCATATAAATTAAAAGGACCGAAAAAAGTAAGTGTCATTACTGACGCAATGCGAGCAAAAGGTCTTGAAGATGGATTATATGAACTTGGCGGACAGCCAGTACATGTAAAAGATGGTAGTGCTCGATTAGAAGATGGAACGTTAGCTGGTAGTATTCTAAAAATGGATCAAGCTTTCCGAAATGTAATTGAATTTACAGGATGTTCAATCGAAGACGCAGTACGTATGACATCAGTTAACCAGGCAGAAGAGTTTGGATTAAATAATAAAGGTGCGTTAGCGGTAGGGAAAGATGCAGACTTTGTTGTGATGACTGAAAATTTACATGTATATGATACCGTTCGTTTAGGAATTCATATGAAGGAAGGGAAGTAATTAAATGAATATTCTTGTTGTAAAAACTCCAGAAGAATTAGCAGAAGCAGGTTATAAATTAATTGAAGAAGTTGTAAAATCAAAAGAAAATCCAACATTAGGAATGGCTACAGGAAGCTCTCCGTTAGGTATTTATGCAGAAATGCGAAAAAATAAACTTGATACAAGTCATGCAACCACTGTAAACTTAGATGAGTACGTAAATTTACCACACGAAGATAAAAACAGCTATCACTATTTCATGCAAGAACAGTTGTTTGATTATCTTCCATTTAAACAAACTTATGTACCAAACGGGATGGCAAGTGATTTAGAGGAAGAGTGCACACGTTACGAGAGCATTCTAGCTGCTAACCCAGTTGACCTACAGATTCTTGGAATCGGTGAAAACGGTCACATCGGATTTAACGAGCCAGGAACAGCATTTAATTCTCCAACTAACATTGTTGAATTAACAGAATCTACACGCCAAGCAAACCTTCGTTTCTTCGAAAAAGAAGAAGATGTGCCAACTCATGCGATTACAATGGGAATTGGAAGCATTATGAAAGCAAAACAAATTCTACTTGTTGCTATGGGGCCTAAAAAGGCAGAAGCACTTAAAGAGTTATTGCAAGGTGAATATAGTGAAGCGTGTCCTGCTACAGTTTTACAACGTCATCCGAATGTAACCGTAATCGCTGATCAAGAAGCTCTATCTTTATGCAGTGAGGCGATTGCTGATGAACATCGACAAGTATTCACCATTTCCGATCTATTATCAGATTCAAGAGTGGGTGAAACAGCTAATTGAGGACGGCGAATGGAAGCCGGGAGACAAAATCCCATCTGAGAATGAACTTTGTGATAAGTTCGAAGTGAGTCGTATGACAATCAGACAGGCGATTAATAATTTAGTGGAACAAGGCTATTTATATCGGAAACGTGGAATTGGAACGTTTGTCCAACTTCCGAAAGTGGAACAAAAATTGCAAGGAATGACGGGATTCACAGAAGATATGATTTCTCGCGGGATGAACCCAAGTAGTCAATTACTTAGTTTCCGCCTAGTTCCAGCTACTGCGAAAATAGCAGACCGGTTGAGAATACAGGAGGGGGAGTCGGTTTATGAAGTGAGGCGTATTCGCTTAGCAGATGATGAACCGATTGCTTTTGAGACGACATATTTGTCGCCAGCTCTTGTAAAAGATATTAACGAAGAAATATTGCAACAATCTTTATATGAACATTTAGAGAAAAAACTGGGCTTTAAGCTTGTTAGCGCTACTCAATCAATTGAAGCTTCCATTGCAACGGATAATGAAGCTGAACATCTGCATATTCCTAAAAAGGCGCCTGTGCTTGTAATGCGCCAATGGTCATATTCAGAAGGTGAGATACCGTTAGAGTATGTGAAATGTATTTATCGTGGGGATCGTTATAAATTTATTACAAACATCGCACGTAACAAATAATATATTTCAGTTTGTAAAGTACAGTAAATTTTAAAGTGTTTAACATGTAAAGAAATAAAAATACGACTCATCCTTATAAGGAGTGAGTCGTATTTTTATTATGAGTAATTACGTGGTTAACAGCATCTTTAACCGTATTTACTACATAGTGAGCGTGCTCTTTTACTGCGTCATCTGCTTGAGACATAGCAAAACTGTGAGGAGTTAAAGAGAACATTGGAATATCATTATAAGAATCCCCTATGCAAGCAATTTCCTCTGGTTGTATTTGAAATTCTTTTAATAAAATAGAAATAGCAGAACCTTTACTAATATTAGGTGGCATTACATCTAAACATTGTTCTGCTGAAATGAAGGTGCTAACTTTCCCATGAAATTTTTCATCAATTTTTTTCTGAAGGAGTTGTAAGCTTTCCTTCGTTCCACCGACAGAAATTTTATTTGGAAAAATTGTATCATCAATTTTCTGTAATAGATTAGGTTCTTCAACAGAAGTCATCGTTACTTGTTGTTCAAGTTCATGAATAAACGGTGTTTTTTCTTCAATGTAGTAGCTATGTTCATCACTTACATAACGGAAATAAGGGTCTTCATTTGTCATAGCTAACAAATCTGGAAGAATGCTGGAATCGAAAGTTGCAGATAATAGCTTCTTATTTTCATGTGTATATACAAAAACACCATTTACACTAATGCGATGGAAATTTGTATTAACCGCTCTCATTAAGTCTGCAATTTCATTATCAAGTCTTCCAGAAGCGAAACAAAGAATTACATTTTGTTCAGCTAAGCTGCGCAAAGCGATAATATCTTGTTCGTCGATAAAACCTCCGTGTTGCATCATTGTTCCATCAATATCACTTACAAACATTTTAATCATGTTGCAATCTCCTTTCTATGTACAGTTGCCCTTACATTATACGCATCCTATACAAACATGTCTAAAAAATGAATTTTTATTAAATGGTAGATGTTTTACATTGACGACAAAGAAGAATATTCTGTAACATAAAAGCAGGCTATTTAAGTACGAGGGTGGTGTTATATGAGTAATTATCTAGAAATTAAAAAAGTTTTAAATAATAATGTCATCATTGCTAGCCATCCTGAACACGAGGAAGTAGTAGTGATTGGTAAAGGAATTGGATTTGGAAAAAAAGCGAAAGATGTATTGGAGCAAGAACAAATTGAAAAAATGTTTGTTTTAAAAAATGAACGTGATCGAGAACAATACAAACTGTTAGTGCCGCATGTGAGTGAAAAATTAATTGAATTAATGAATGACATTATGTTCTACATTCAAGAAAAGGCAAAATCGCCATTAAATGAACATATTCACATCGCTTTAACAGATCATATTTCTTTTGCAGTTAAGCGGTTAAAACAAGGACTTACAATAGATAATCCTTTTCTGGTTGAAACGAAAATGCTGTATCCAGAAGAATACGAAATTGCTGAAGGTGTTGTAGACCTTTTAAATTCTCGTTTGCAAATTACATTGCCAGAAGGAGAAATTGGTTTTATTGCACTCCATATTTACAGTTCACTTACAAATTCAGATTTATCTTCAGTTAATCAAAACTCCCGTCTCATTGCACAACTTGTATCTTTAATTGAAACAAGCTTACAAATTACATTAGACCAAGAAAGTATTCACTATTTGCGCCTTATTCGTCATTTACAATATGCTATTGAACGGGTGAAAAAGGGAGAAAAAGTTGAGGAATCACAAAGCTTTGCTGATTTATTAAAGGCAGAATATCCCGTCTGTTATAATTTAGCCTGGAAGCTGGTTAAGGTCATGCAAAAAGAATTGCAATTGCCTGTATATGAAGCTGAAAGTATTTATTTAACAATGCACTTGCAACGATTAGTGAAAGCGGAGCATGTGTAAAAAGACATATATTTTTGTCTAAAATGAAAACGTTAAAAAAAATCATTGAATCGCTTACAATAGTTATGTATAATAACTATTGCAAAGTTATACAAATTTCGACAAACACATTAAGGTAAGTAACGAAAACGTTTGCCTTAATTATAGTGAACTTATACGTAAACCTATTTTTGACACGTGTTACTGATTCGATCAGGCATGAGTGGAGAAAAGCCAGGAATGTAAGCTAGAGAAAGGGATATACTACCCTTTGTATAGCTATCGTTCTATCTTTTTTTCCTCATGCCTTTTTGGCGTTTGTCGGAAGGTATCAATATAGATAAGAGAGGAAGGGTTTCCATGTTTAAGAAGATCTTTGGTGTTCTTCAAAAAGTCGGGAAAGCGTTAATGCTTCCAGTAGCGATTTTACCGGCAGCAGGTATTTTACTTGGATTTGGTAATGCATTTCAAAATCCACAGTTAACAAATGTTATTCCTGCTTTAAAAGCAGATTGGTTCGTAATGGTTGCAAAAATTATGGAACAATCTGGTGATATTATTTTCGCTAACCTTGCATTATTATTCGCAGTTGGGGTAGCAATTGGTTTAGCAGGTGGAGACGGAGTAGCTGGTTTAGCAGCATTCGTTGGCTACCTAATTATGAACAAAACGATGAGTGTGTTCTTAGAAGTAGATAAGTTAGTAAAAGTAACAAGTTCTGGAGCAGACCCAGTGAAAATTGGATTTGCAGATCCAGCATATGCGAATGTATTAGGAATTCCAACGCTACAAACAGGAGTATTTGGTGGTATTATCGTCGGTATAGTAGCGGCATATTGCTATAATAAATACTTCAATATTGAATTACCTTCATACCTAGGTTTCTTTGCAGGTAAGCGTTTCGTACCGATCGCAACTGCAACATTCTCTTTAGTAGTAGGTATTATCATGTGCTTCATTTGGCCATACATTCAAGGTGGCTTAAATACGTTCTCACATCAAATGATTGATGCGAATAGAACGTTAGCAGCATTCATTTTTGGTTTAATTGAACGTTCATTAATTCCATTTGGATTACATCACATTTTCTATTCACCGTTCTGGTTCGAATTTGGTCAGTACACAAATGCGGCTGGCGAATTAATCCGCGGTGACCAAAAAATCTTTATGGCACAGTTAAAAGATGGTGTAGAATTAACAGCAGGTACATTTACAACTGGTAAGTATCCGTTCATGATGTTCGGTCTTCCAGCAGCAGCTTTAGCAATGTACCATGAAGCACGTCCAGAAAATAAAAAATTAGCAGCTGGTATTTTAGGTTCTGCTGCATTAACATCTTTCTTAACAGGTATTACAGAACCACTTGAATTTTCATTCTTATTCGTAGCACCAGTATTATTCGGAATTCACGCTGTATTTGCTGGTCTATCATTTATGACAATGCAAATTTTAGGTGTTAAAATTGGTATGACATTCTCTGGTGGTTTAATCGACTTTATGTTATTCGGTGTATTACCAGGCCGTACAGCATGGTGGTGGGTAATTATTGTTGGTCTTGTACTAGCAGTTATTTACTACTTCGGATTCCGCTTTGCAATCCGTAAATGGAATTTAAAAACACCTGGTCGTGAAGTAGCAAATGCGAATGACGGCGCAGGAAAAACAGAAGCAGGTGAACTTCCTCGAGAAGTATTAGTAGCACTTGGTGGTAAAGAAAACATTGCTTCTTTAGATGCTTGTATTACTCGTTTACGTGTTCAAGTTAACGAACAAAAGAATGTAAACAAAGACCGCTTAAAAGAACTTGGAGCGGCTGGTGTACTTGAAGTTGGAAATAACATTCAAGCTATTTTTGGACCAAAATCTGACACATTAAAATCACAAATTCATGATATTATGTCAGGTCGTACACCTCATGTTGAAAAAGAAGAGCCTGTAAAGGTAGAAGAAACTCCTCAAAAAGTTGATGAAAATGAAACAATCGTATCACCAATTGAAGGGAAAATCTTACCGATTACAGAAGTACCTGATCAAGTATTCTCAGGAAAAATGATGGGAGACGGATTTGCAATCGAGCCAACAGAAGGAACAGTAGTTTCTCCAGTTAATGGTGAGATCGTCAATGTATTCCCTACAAAGCATGCGATTGGTATTCAATCTGAGGGTGGAAAAGAGATATTAATTCACTTTGGTATTGATACTGTAAAATTAAATGGTGAAGGATTTGAGGCACTTGTAGCGCAAGGCGACAAAGTGAAACAAGGACAACCATTATTAAAAGTAGATCTTGCATTCGTAAAAGAAAATGCACCATCTATTATTACGCCAATTGTATTTACAAATTTACAACAAGGGCAACAAGTCGAATTGAAAAAAGGTGGAAATGTTAAGAAGGGCGAAAACGCTATTATTGACATTCAGTAGGAATTTGACGCAAAATGTTTATAATTATAATAGGCGATGTGGTTGACCGAACATCGCCTATTATATACAATAGATGATGTAGTACTCACGTCTATACAACTAAAAAAAACTGTAATTTAAAGGAGATAAATTATCATGGAAAAAATCTTTAAAGTAACAAGCGACTCAGGAATTCATGCACGTCCAGCAACTCTACTTGTAAACACTGCAAGCAAATTTGGTTCTGACATTAACTTAGAGTATAACGGAAAAAACGTTAACTTAAAATCAATCATGGGCGTTATGTCTTTAGGCATTCAACAAAACGCAGAAATTAAAATCACTGCAAATGGTGATGATGCAGCTCAAGCACTAGCAGCTATCGAAGAAACTATGAAAAACGAAGGATTAGGAGAATAATGACTCTTAATATTCAAGGGATCGCTGCATCAAGTGGGATTGCTATTGCAAAGGCTTTCAGACTTGAGAATCCTGAATTTAACATTGAAAAGAAATCAATTACAAACGAAGCTGCTGAAATTGCACGCTTAGACGCTGCGCTTGAGAAAGCAAAAACTGAATTAGAAGCAATTAAGGACCACGCTTTTGCTGAGCTGGGTGCTGATAAAGCTGCGATCTTTGAAGCACATTTATTAGTATTAAATGATCCAGAACTAGTAAACCCGGTAAAAGATAAAGTAAATAGCGAAAAAGTAAATGCTGAATTTGCAATGGATGAAGTTGCATCAATGTTTATTTCTATGTTTGAAAACATGGATAACGAATATATGAAAGAACGTGCTGCGGACATTCGTGACGTAACAAAACGCGTTCTTGCACATTTACTAGGAATTAACTTCTCAAACCCTGGTACAATTTCTGAAGAAGTAATCATTATTGCTGAAGATTTAACACCATCTGATACAGCTCAGTTAAACCGTAAGTATGCAAAAGGTTTCACGACTGATATCGGTGGACGTACATCTCACTCTGCAATTATGGCTCGTTCTATGGAAATTCCTGCAGTTGTTGGTACGAAAGTTGTTATGGAGAAAATCCAAAATGGCGATATCGTAATCATTGACGGTTTAGATGGAGAAGTAATTGTAAACCCATCGGAAGAAACTCTTCGTTCTTTTGAAGAAAAGAAAGCGAAATTTGAAGAGCAAAAAGCAATATGGGCAAAATTAAAAGACCAAGCTACTGTAACGAGCGATGGACATCACGTTGAGCTTGTTGCTAATATCGGAACACCAAATGATGTACAAGGTATTATCGATAATGGCGGAGAAGGCGTTGGTTTATACCGTACAGAATTTTTATACATGGGCCGTGACAATCTTCCAACAGAAGAAGAGCAGTTCGAGGCGTATAAAGCAGTTCTTGAAGGTGTAAAAGAAGGTCAACCTGTTGTTGTTCGTACACTTGACATCGGTGGAGATAAAGAGCTTCCATACTTACATTTACCAAAAGAAATGAACCCATTCTTAGGATACCGTGCAATTCGCTTATGTCTTGATGAGCAAGATGTGTTCCGTACACAACTTCGTGCATTACTTCGTGCTAGCGTATACGGTAACTTAAAAATTATGTTCCCAATGATTGCAACTCTTGATGAGTTCCGTCAAGCGAAAGCGATTTTATTAGAAGAGAAAGCAAAGCTTGTAGAAGCGGGTACAACTGTTTCTGATTCTATTGAAGTGGGTATGATGGTTGAAATTCCAGCTTCAGCAGTATTAGCAGATCAATTCGCAAAAGAAGTTGATTTCTTCTCTATCGGAACAAATGACTTAATCCAATACACAATGGCTGCAGACCGTATGAACGAACGTGTAGCTTACTTATATCAACCATATAACCCATCTATTTTACGTCTTGTAAAAATGGTTATCGATGCTGCTCATAAAGAGGGCAAATGGGCTGGTATGTGTGGTGAGATGGCGGGAGATTCACTTGCCATCCCATTATTATTAGGATTAGGCTTAGATGAGTTCAGTATGAGTGCAACATCTATCCTTCCTGCAAGAACACAACTAAGCAAGTTGTCAAAAGCAGAAATGGAAACATTAGCAGAAAAAGCATTAACAATGTCAACTGCTGAAGAAGTTGTTGAATTAGTTAAAAGCATATAATCAATAAAAAAACCTGAGTCGATTTGAAATCGGTCTCAGGTTTTTTCTATGAGAAAAGTAAATCTTATTTGCTTACTATCGAGGATAAGAGACAGAATTAGATAGCGATTGCAACGATATCAGTTGGGCATACACGTAAAATACCAGTAAAAGTATTTCGATTTTGATTGTTCTTATCGTCTTTATTGTTATCTTTGTCGTCTTTGTTATTACGAGCTAAAGCAGAGAAAAGAGCAACACCGTTAGCGAAACCTTCAAAAATTACATTGTTGAAAGTACCATTACCTCTAATGCTTAAAAGAGAAAGCTCTGTTCCAACTGAAATGCTAGCAAGTACGTTACATACAGCTGGTTGTTGTGGTTTTACCTCTCTCTCTTTCTCACGATGGTCGCGATGGTCACACTCTCTTTCACGATGATGACAGTCTCTAAAGTTATCACAGCATCCAAATGATCCAAACATAATCCTCATCACCCCCTTCACACTTATAATCTATGTAAGTTCGGTAGTTAGTGACTGGACAGAGCGTGGAATTTTTTCTAGGGTATTTTCTCATTTTAAAAGACTAGCTGGGTGTTTAGTACGGAATGATGTTTAAAATAGGGGAAATATCACAAAAAAGTGTAAAGACCACCAAAATGAATGAAATAGGTAGGCTTTACACTTTTTTACTTTTATATAAAACAATGATATATACTGGGAGAGCTAAGAGTAATGGTGCAATGGATCGTGCAGTATGTTTTTCTGCGTCTAATTGGAACGCTTCTTCTTTTGGGAATTGTAACACTGATATGTTTGCAGCATCGCCAATAAAATATAGAAGTAGTACAGTTACTATGTAACTTAAAAGTGCGATAAAGCTTCCGTATGAACTCAATGAAAATCCCTCTCTTGTTATCTATTTGTTATCATTGTATCATAATTGTAACAAAAATACACGGTTATATTTCGATACTTTAACAAATTTCGACACAAAACGTCATATTTGTTTATGGAATTAACATAAACTGTACTGTTTATCTATCTGTAGATATCCAATAACACATTGTAATATTACGGATGTGTGACAGAGTATAAAAAAACGAAGGTAATGAAATTACCTTCGTTTTTACTATTTTGCCCATTCACTCACTTGCTCTACGCTCATTCGTGGTGCAGGGTGGCCTTTTAAAGTTGATTCACCAATTGTAATAAGCATAATTGGTACGTATCGAGATGAAACATTGAATTCTTCTGTAAGTGCTTGTGGATTGAAACCACCGATAGCGCAAGTGTCCCAGCCAGTTGCTTTAGCTGCAAGCATAAGTTGCATTGCTGCTAAAGATGCATTTGAAAAAGCAGCATCTCTTGGAAATTGTTCACGAGTATATGCAGATTCAATATTTTTAGCTAAACGCTCTTTTGCTTCTTCTTTCATAAAGCCTTGTTCAACAATTGGACCATAAACGGGTGCAACATTTTTATAAGCTTCTAAATCACCTAAAACAGCGACTACTGCAGAAGCATCGAGAATTTGTTGTTGGTTATAAGCAATTGGATGTAATCGTTTTTGTACATCTTCTCCTTGGAAAACAAGGAATTTCCAGTGCTGTAGGTTCCAAGCAGAAGGTGCTTGTGCAGCTGCTTTTAAAATTTCATGTAATTCTGTCGATGAAATTTCTTTGTCTGGGTTGAATGCACGTGTAGACGTGCGTTCATATAGAACGTTAAAAAAGTTATCGTTTGTCATTATATATCCTCCAAATTACATATCAAATTATTTAAAAATAAATGTAATATCTTCTACTTACATTTTGTAAGTTGTCGAGTTTAAGAATATAATATCTTTATTTTAATTGTCAAGTTTTAAAGAGTAAGCTAGGGCATTCATACAAACGATACAATTCCTATAATCATACACTAAAAAAGGAATTTATAGTGTGAAAAAGCGAAGATTACATTCTCAATTAGCTTGTTGCTATGTATCCCTCACGCATTAAAGTTTTTGGGAATAGCTATTTATAAAACGTTTGTGAGGAATTCTGTAGAACAAGATATATGAAGTGAGTGAAGACTAGTGATGAACATACTACATTTTTTATTAGAGAATACGGTTTTCCAAAATGTACTACAAGATCTTAAGTTAAATGTCCTTTATATAGAAAATGGATGCACACATCAACAAACGATTGAAAATATTCATCCCAAATGCATGTTTATAGCAAATAGTTTTGAAGAAGGAGAACTATTGTTTCATAAGACTAAACCGCATATTGTAATTATGTATGTAACAGATTTTTCTCAAATAAAATATATAAAGAATATGTATAATCCACATAGTACATTCATTGTCATTTGGGATCAACAAATAACAAATGAGTTTACAGAGGTGCTTACGTTAGGAATACGTAATATTGTGATAGCACCAGTAACTCCACAAGTAGTTTTAGAAGAAGTAAATAAAAGTTTGTATCAACTTTCTTTAGTGCGGCAAGTAAGTTTGCAACAAGAACTACTGCAGATGATGTTTGATTTTCACAATGATCTATTATTTATAGTAGAAGATGATGAGATTGTTGATTGTAATACGAATTTTTTAGAGTTTTTTGGATATGAAAATTTGTTTGATTATCGTGAGCAACATTTAGTGTTTGCCGAACATTTTATTAGAGAAAATGGATATTATTCGACGACTCATGATATAACATGGTTAGATGATACATTATCATATGATAGAAGAATTAAGATGTCTAATTATGAAGGAATTGTATCAACTTTTTTATTACGTGCGACGCCGTTACCAGAAGATTTATCGAGATTTATTGTAAAGTGTACAGAGATTACAGAATTAGATGAAATCTATCAAGAACAAGAAAGACTTGCCATGATAGATTCATTGACAGAGATTTATAATCGTTTGAAGTTCCAACAAATATTAGAGGTAGAGTGGGATAATGTAATACGTAACGATGAAAAAATGGCAATTATATTATTTGATATAGATAATTTTAAAACAGTAAATGACACATATGGTCATGATTTTGGAGACTTAGCATTAATACAACTTGCAGAACTTATGAAGTCTAAAGTAGAGCAACAACATGTATTTGCAAGATGGGGAGGAGAAGAATTTATTATATTAGTGACAAATACAGTAGAAAAAGAAGCATTTCAAGTTGCAGAATCATTGCGCTTTTTTATTGAAACAAAACAATTCTCTGGAATTTCGAAATTAACAGCGAGTTTTGGAGTAGCGTTATATGAGAAAGGAATTACAAGAGAAGAATTAATGCAGCGAGCGGACATTGCATTATATGAAGCGAAAAAAAATGGGAAAAATCAGGTATGTATATATAGAAAAGAAAAAATGTGATTTTTCGCAACTAATTGTTGCGATTTTTTTTTATTGCCTGATAATAGTAGTAGGGAGACCATATGTAATGAAGTAATTATGGAGGAACAATATGATAAAAAAAATAATAGTAGTTGCTTCACTATGTACTGTTGTTTGCGGCGGAGTATACTATGCTTTCTATGCTCCCAGTGTAATGGAACAAACAGTGTTAACTACTAATGTGGCCCCGGCTATTGGGTCAGAAGTGCAAGATAATATAGAAGAAAAAGAAGAGAGACAAATTGATTATGCTAGTATATCTCAAAAATTAGATCAATATTTAGTAGGAAAGCAATTTAATGGGACAGTTTTGGTGACTGATAAAGAGCGTGTTATATTGAATAAAGGATATGGATATGCTGATGTTCAAAATAAAATAGAAAATACACCTCAAACAAAATATCGTATCGGTTCTATTACGAAAACAGTAGTTGCTACATCTATTTTACAGCTACAAGAACAAGGGAAATTAAACATTCAGGAAAATGTAAATACATATATTCCTTCATTTCCAGCAGATAAAAATATCACTTTATATCATTTATTAACGCATACATCGGGTTTACCGGAAAGCGGCAAAGGAAAAGTGAATGCGGCTTCTCGTATAAACTTAGTAAATTGGATTGGAAGTCAAAAAGTAGAGTTTCCACCAGGAGCAGGTTGGAGATATACAGATTATAATTATATGGTGCTTGCTTATATTATAGAAAGCATATCAAAAAAAACGTTAGGAGATTACATAAAAGAAAATATATTTATTAAAGCAGAAATGCACGAATCTGGTATGGGAAATATGGCTCCGGGAGATCAGCATTTTACTAAAGGGTACGTTAAGAAAGATAATGTACTTGAACCTGCACAAAAATTGTCAATGGATTGGTTATACGGTTGCGGCGAGATGTATACGACAGTTGGAGATATGAAGAAATTAGACGAAGCAATTATAAATGGGAAACTTCTTTCTGAACAAAGTATGCAAGCGATGTTTTCACCTTCAGAAGAACGGAAATATGCATTTAGTTTTTATATATACCCAGATTATTTTCATAATCATGGTGTACTATCTGGTTGGAACACTTTCAATAATTTTAATAAAGAAAAAGGGACTTTTGTTATTTTATTTTCAAATGTGAAAAATAGTATGGATGATGATTTTAATAATGAGTTTCGAAAGATGGTAAATGATTTATTAGAACAAAGGGGATGAGAATATGGAAAACAAAATTTTATCAATAGGTTTCATCGGTATTGGTGTAATGGGAAAAAGTATGGTTCGTCATTTAATGCAAGAAGGTCATAAAGTATATGTATATAATAGAACGAAAGCGAAGACAGATTCTTTAGTACAAGATGGTGCAAATTGGTGTGATACACCGAAAGAGTTAGTGAAGCAAGTAGATGTTGTAATGACTATGGTTGGATATCCACATGATGTTGAAGAAGTGTACTTTGGAAGTGAAGGGATTATAGAGAATGCAAATGAAGGCACGATAGCCATTGATTTTACGACATCTACACCAACATTGGCAAAACGTATAAATGAAGTTGGTAAAAGAAAGAATGTATTTACGTTAGATGCCCCAGTATCTGGAGGAGATGTTGGTGCTAAAGAAGCAAGACTTGCAATTATGGTCGGTGGAGAGAAAGACATATATGATAGATGTTTACCGTTATTTGAAAAACTAGGAACAAATATTCAGTTACAAGGACCAGCTGGGAGTGGACAACATACGAAAATGTGCAATCAAATTGCAATTGCATCCAACATGATTGGAGTATGTGAAGCTGTTGCTTACGCGAAAAAGGCTGGACTAAATCCAGATAAAGTATTAGAGAGTATTTCAACAGGTGCAGCAGGTAGTTGGTCATTAAATAATTTAGCTCCTCGAATGTTAAAAGGAGACTTTGAGCCAGGGTTTTACGTAAAGCATTTTATGAAAGATATGAAAATCGCTTTAGATGAGGCTGAAAAATTACAATTACCAGTACCAGGTTTAAGCTTGGCGAAAGAATTGTATGAAGAGTTAATTATGGATGGAGAAGAAAATAGCGGAACACAAGTGTTATATAAAAAGTATATAAGGGGGTAAATGAGATGGATCTCCAAAAGTTTGATGAGATGATTGATGCTGTGCAGCGAGCAACTTGTATACAAATCAATGAAAAACAAAAGGAAGCCTTTAAACAAAAATATGATTTTGAACCAAACTTTGAATATGGAAGAGATGAGAAAGGGCATTATGTCATTCGAACCTCAAAAAAGATGTTAGAAGAAATGGAGTTTTATTTGGCATTAAAATATGATCGTGATGGAGTGGATCTTTATATGCAAGCTGAGATTGACGATATATGTCATGTGTCTGTTAGCTATAGTGAAGATGCGTTACATCTACAAGAATTGTTTCAATTTCTAGAAGAAAATAAATAAAAGTCCTCATTTGAGGACTTTTATTTATTTAGGTAAATATATTTCATTTTTATAATTATAAGCTAGAAGCTCGACGGCACCGTTCAACCGGGAACGGGATAACTTGCGCCATGTGGTTAGCGCCAAATTGTTTTGAGCGAGCGTGGCGTAATATATAAAATGCGCACAGAATAGCAACAGGAATAGCGCCGTATAAACTAAAAAATAAAGCGCTTACACAAGAGGCGACAAAACCTAAAACACCAACTTCTAACTCTTCCATAATAGCTCCTAAAATAACAGGAATAGCTCCGCATAAAACTCCTAGTATAAGTGCGATAAGTAAACTCATGATTATCCCCCTCTGTTTGCAATATTATTTTCCTTCTTATTAGTTGTAGTATATCATATGTAAAACAGAATTTTCAGAAAAAAATCAAAAAAGTTCAACAAATGTTCAAAAAGTGTTGAGAAATACACTTGAAAAATCGAGTGGATAGATTGTTTCTTGGAAGAAGAGGAAAGATGCTTTGAATAAATAAAAAATCAGGCCTATTTCATTTTTTGAAATAAGCCTGTTCCATAGGAGGATGTATATATGTAGAGTGAATAAAAGGTTGGAAAAGGGGGTCCAAGTCCTTTTATTCAACTAGCTACCTTAATAGATTGGAACCCAGCCTTCAGTTGTAACAAAAATACGAATAGCTACAACTTGACGATCGTCCTGCAAAGTAAAATAATGTCTTGCATTTTCAGGAACAGAGATTAGGTCGCCTGGCTCAAGTTCAACGTCAAAGAATTTTCCATCTTTGCCTTCAATAGCAAAGATGCCATGGCCACTGACAATAAAGCGAACTTCATCATCAGTATGATGGTGTTCTTTTTGGAAATTAATTAATAATTCGTCAAGGTTAGGTGTGCTACTTGAAAGTGAAATTACATCATGCGCTTTATAACCTCGGCGTGCTGAAACATCAGCGATTTCTTTTGAAAAAACAGTTAATATTTCAGCTTTGTTATCATCTGTTAACGAATAATTTTCATTTAAATGAGTAGGAAGTTTAGAAATATTCCATTTCTCATATAAAACGCCTTCCTCTTGTAGAAATTTTGATACTTCCACTTCATTCTCAATGCGAGTATTTACTTCATGAATACGAATTTGCGCCATTAGAAACGCCTCCTTGAATTGATAATAGTTTTATATGAAATTGGAATAAAAACTCATAAGCTTCTAATCTTTTCTTTGCATCAAAGCTATCTCGGCCCCATACAGTGATGCCGTGATTTCGAATTAATACTGCTCCCGAATCTCCTTGTATATGTTTTCGGAAGTTCTCCCCAAGTGTTGGGATATGAGCATGGTTTTCGATAATAGGAATGTGAATTGTTGCACCTTCCTCCCAAATATCAAGAGCTTTAATGATTTCTTGATTTTGAAGGGTGACTGTATCGCTATACAAATTTGTGATGACATTGTTATCCGTTGTATGAACATGAAGTACGCACCCGGCATTCGTATTGTTATAAATATGTGTATGCAATATTGTTTCTGCTGAAGGGCGTAATTCAGTCTCTAAAACAGGAACTCCTGCATGATCTACTAATAGAAAATCATCTGGAGTGGTTTTTGTTTTATCTTTACCGCTTGCTGTAATAAGGAAAGTAAGCGGCTCATGACTAACTTTTATAGAAATATTGCCACTTGTTGCTGGAAACCAATTTCGAGTTGTTAATTCTTTTTTAATCTCGCTTAAGTCATACCATTGACGAAACAGTTGTTTCATGATTTCACCTCCAACAAATGTTTTAATTCAGCTTGAACATCGTGAAATGTTTCAAACGGTGTATAAACAATATGATTTTCTTTACACTTTGTAATAAGGAAATCGCGAGCGAATACTTTATCTGCTTGTTTCGCAGCTTGTAAATCAGTAATAGAATCTCCGATTACAATATGGAAATTATTTGTATCACTTAATTTGCGGATTAAAGATGATTTACATAATCCACAATGATTTTGACAGTAATGATCACAAGGGTTAGGCCACTTAACTGTAATGTATTCATTTGAAAAGTCTGTTTCATTACAGTAAATTTGCTCTTTTGGAATGATTCCTTGTAAGAGTGGATAGACGAAGAAATCCATTCCACCTGATACAACGTAAAAAGAAATATTATTTTCATTTACAAATTGTATAAATTCACGAAAGCCACTACGAATTTCGGCAGTTTCTTTTAAAAATTGAATTATATCATCATGCAAATTAGTAGGTAGCAATTGAAATAATTGAGAAACACCTTCTTGAATAGAAAGCTCTTGTGATAAAATTCTTTGCTTTATTTCTTCTGCTTCTGGTGGTGCGAATTTTTCCATAATCGACATAATGTTATCGTTATTTGTAATCGTACCATCGAAATCACAAAATACTTGAATACTCATAATTTCACCTCATAAGAGGGATTTCCCCATATTTGTAGTGCGCTATGCAAATTTATGTCATCTACTTCATGGAGTAGATTACCTTGCAAAGTAGCATCAATTGCAGTGCGGAAAGCCTTTCCACCACCTTGCGCCCCATACGGATGCCCATGTATGCCGCCGCCCGCATTAATAACAACATCTTTACCGAAGTCTCGTAGAATAAAGGGAACGAAACCAGGATGAATGCCAGCAGATGGGACAGAGAAACTTTTCTTGAAAAACGCATCGTCTTCAGTTAGATAGTTTGAAATGTTGAAAGCATCTTCCTTTTCTAACGCAACACTTCCGTATGGAGACGGGAATAAAGAAAAATCAGCACCAGCATAACGTAGTAGCTTTCCAAGTAATAATGGAGATGAGACCCCATATAGCTTGGATGCTGAATAAGCACCACTTACAGCAGGGTGTGCCATAATAGGAACTGGGATTTCATCATCTTCTGCCAGTGATTGTAGTACATCTAGTCCGTAAGCAAATACATTAAATAATAGAATATCAGCACCAGCCTGCACTGCGCGTTTCGCATTTTCTTTTAAGTCGAAAGTTCGCCCTGTTAAATTTACGGCATATAATGTTTTATGGCCGTATGTTTCATATACGGATTGTAAAACTTCTTTTCCAGATACAATTCGCTTCGCAAGTGGTGTTAAGGAGTTCTCGAATAAAATTTCATCATCTTTTACGATATCCACACCACCAATTGCTTGATCGCGTAATTGAGTTTTTAAGTATCCAATATTTCGTCCAATCATTCCTTTGAAAATGCTCATTAAAAGGGGACGGTTATACACTTGTACACGATTTCGAATACCGTCTATACCGAATTTTGGACCAGGGAAGTGCTTTTTTAATTCGTCTGAAAACGTTAAGTCAATTAATTTCACTTCGCCATCAAGTGATAACTTTCCGAATGTAGTTGTTAAAATCGCTGGTAAATCTGGACTGAAATTTAATAATGGGTATTCGATTTTAATAATCCCACGTTTTACTTTTTTGCGTAGATACGAATTGATATGTTCTTGTTCATCTAATTCCTCAATATGAATGACGTTGCCTTTATGTTGTTTTAATTGTTCTTGTAATAAATGTGGCAAATGAGTCCAAGAGCCAATTGTTAAACCGAGTGCAATTTGTTCAGCCTTTTTGTCTAAGTTAAGTGAATCGTCATGGATTAAATACGTCGCTATAATTCCGCTCATTGTTATAACCTCCTAGTTAAATAAAAAAACCTCTCAGCTAAGGAGAGGTTTTTTTACAACCAGCTCCTTATCTGTCAGCGTAATGCTGCGAGAATTAGCACCGTGTCTACAATTGTAGATCGGTTGCCGGGTTTCGTCGGGCTCGTCCCTCCACCTGCTCTTGATAAGAAGTATTTAGAAATGTTTAAATTTTTAAGATAACTGAATTTTGTCAGAAATTTTTCATGTTGTCAACGACTTTTTGAAAAAATTTAATTTATCAATTCGATTAATTGCTTCTCGTAATCGTTCTTCTGTATGCAAGAGACCAACGCGGACGTATCCTTCACCGTGTTCACCAAATCCAACACCAGGAGCAACTGCAACGTGTGCTTTTTCTAGCAAAATATCAGAAAATTGCTCAGATGTATATCCTTCTGGTACAGGAAGCCATGCAAAGAAGGATCCGGTTGGGATGTCTACATTCCAACCGATAGAGTGACAAGCTGAAATAAGAGCATTTCTTCGAGATTCGTAACTATTTACAAGATCTACGACGCAAGATTGTGAACTTAATAGCGCTTCGCGGGCAGCGTCTTGAACTGCACCAAAAATACTAACATACATATGATCTTGCAATAGGTTAATTGTTTCGATGACACTTTCATTCCCTATGGCAAAAGCAATACGCCATCCAGCCATATTGAAAGTTTTGGATAATGTGTAAATTTCAATTCCTATATCTTTTGCACCGTCTGCTTGCAAGAAACTAACCGGTTTTTGACCATCAAATCCGATTGCACCGTAAGCAAAATCGTGAACGACTAATATATTATGTTTATTAGCAAAATGAATGGTTTCATCAAAGAAATCTTTTGATGCAGTAGCACCAGTAGGATTGTTTGGATAGTTTAAAAACATTAACTTTGCTTGTTTCGCAATAGCGTCATCAATTTTTGTATAATCTGGTAAAAATTTATTTTCGGCAATAAGCGGCATTGTTTCAAATTGCGCTTTTGCTAAAGCAACTCCGGATAAATAATCTGGATAACCTGGATCGGGAACGAGAATCGTATCACCAGGATTGGTAAAACACATTGGTAATTCTACTAATCCAGCTTTTCCACCAAACAAAATAGCAACTTCAGTTTTTGGATTTACTACTACATCATATTCACGTTGATAGAATGTTGCCACGGCTTCTTTTAAGCTTTCGTGTCCGCGAAATGGCGGATATTTATGATGAATGGTCTTTTCTGCAGCATGTTGTAAAGCTTTTACGATATGCTGCGGTGTTGGTTGATCTGGATTACCTTGACCTAGATTAATAACATCGTGACCAGCCGCAACGACTTTGTTAACTTTTGCAACAAGTGAAGCGAAAAATTGTGTTGGCAATGATGTTACTATCTCAGAAGGTTGAAATAATTTCATACTTTCCACCTCTTTTGAAAGTTGTTACAATTCTAGTGACAAATGATATAATCTTTCCAGTATTTTGTAAAGAGAAAATTAAGAATGGGGCTGAAAAAATGAAAGTCGCATGTATTCAAATGGATATTGTATTTGGAGATGTAGAAAAAAATATGGAGAACGCTAAAAACAAAATAAGCGAAGCGATGAAGGAAAGACCAGATGTTATCGTCTTACCAGAACTATGGACAACAGGATATGATTTAACGAGGCTTTCTGAAATTGCAGATAGGGATGGATTAGAAACGAAAGAAAAGTTGAAAGAATGGTCGAAGCAATATGGTGTACATATTGTTGGTGGTTCTATAGCAAAGCAAACAGAGCAAGGGGTTACCAATACAATGTATGTCGTAAACAACGAAGGAGATCTAGTCAATGAATATAGTAAAGTACATTTATTTCAGCTTATGGATGAACACAAATATTTAATAGCCGGTAATGAAACAGGTGAATTTAAACTAGATGATATCGAGTGCGCTGGCACAATTTGCTATGATATTCGTTTTCCAGAATGGATGCGCGTTCATACTGCTAAAGGGGCAAAAGTTTTATTCGTTGTAGCAGAATGGCCATTAGTTCGTTTAGCACATTGGCGTTTGCTATTGCAAGCAAGAGCAGTTGAAAATCAATGTTATGTTGTTGCATGCAATAGGTCAGGAAAGGATCCGAATAATGAGTTTGCAGGTCATTCTCTAATTGTGGATCCTTGGGGTGAAGTCGTGGTAGAGGCAAATAAAGAGGAATCCATTTTATTTGGAGAACTTACATTCGAGAAGATTAAAGAGGTACGTAAAGGAATTCCAGTTTTTGCAGATCGCCGTCCAGAACTATACAAATAAAATATTGACAAGTGATTTTTATTCTTGGTATAGTCTTCAACATAAAGTTAAAAATTCTAAAAAATTATATAACTCTTATCAAGAGCAGGTGGAGGGATTTGGCCCGATGAAGCCCAGCAACCGACCGTAATACCATTGTGAAATGGGGCGTTTATGACGCCAAAAGGCACGGTGCTAATTCCAGCAGAAAGTAAAATTTCTGGCAGATAAGAGGGGAGAAGATAAACTTCAAACCTCTTTCTTAGTGGAAAGAGGTTTTTCTGCGTTAGAAAAACCTCTGAATTTAAAAAGGAGGAAAAGACGATGGGATATTATTCATTAACAGAAGTAACAGCTGTACAATATGCGAAAGAACATGGATATTTTGACAAGAAGGCGAATGTAGTTTGTCATGAAATAGGAGATGGAAATTTAAATTACGTGTTCAAATTAGTTGATGGAGAGAGAGCAATTATAATAAAACAAGCACTTCCATATGCGAAAGTAGTTGGTGAGAGCTGGCCGTTGTCTATAAAAAGAGCGACGATTGAAAGCAAGGCATTACAAATTTTCGCTAAGTATGTACCAGATTATGTTCCGGTAGTGTACAGTCATGATGAAGAGTTAGCAGTTACAGTAATAGAAGACTTATCAAGACTAACAATTACAAGAAAAGGATTAATAGATGGAGAAGGATATCCACTTTTATCCCAGCATATCGGTCGTTTTCTAGCACATGTTTTATTTTATACTTCAGATTTCGGTTTACAGTCAGAAGAGAAAAGGGTGCTAGAAGGTACATTTGTAAATCCAGACCTTAGTAAAATTACAGAAGATTTAGTTTTTACGGATCCGTTTGGACATTACGATACGAATGATTATGAGTCAGATTTACAGTCAGTGATTGATGAACTTTGGAGTGACAAAATTTTAAAACTAAAAGTAGCACAATATAAATATAAGTTTTTAACGAGAAAAGAAGCGCTTATTCATGGTGATTTACATACTGGTAGTATTTTTTCATCACCTTCTGAAACGAAAGTGATTGATCCAGAATTTGCAACGTACGGTCCATTTGGCTTTGATATCGGTCAATTTATTGCAAATCTATTATTAAATGCTTTATCGAGAGAAGAAGAAAAGAGAAGTGTACTATTTTTCCATATAGAAAAGACATGGAGTTATTTTGTAGAAACTTTTACGAAGTTATGGATTGGAGAAGGTGTAGAAGCATATACGAAAGAAAAACAATGGTTACCAATTATTTTGCAAAATATCTTTACTGATGCCGTCGGATTTGCCGGATGTGAACTGATTCGTAGAACAATTGGTTTAGCTCATGTAGCGGATTTAGATGAAATAGCAAATAAAGAAAGAAGAATTCAAGCTAAGAAGCAAGCGCTGTACTTAGGAAAAGAACTAATAAAATATGAATCTAAGTGTGCTGATATTCAACTGTTTCGAACATTATTTCAACAGACAGTTTCAGGAGGCATAAAAGCATGAGTACATTTGTAACTGTTCCGAGGTCTGTAAGTTGGAAAGGTGATGCAATTGCGGTATTAAATCAAACAAAGTTGCCGCATAGTACAGAATATAAAACGTTGACGACTATTGAAGAGGTATGGAAAAGTATTGTAATGTTAAAAGTACGCGGAGCACCCGCAATTGGAATTGTAGCAGCATTTGGTTTGGCGCTTGCATCAAAAAAATATAACACGATACATATTGAAGAATTTCAGAAGATATTTAATAGAGATTGTAACTATTTAGGGACATCACGACCGACGGCAGTGAATTTGTTTTGGGCAATTGATCGTATGAGAGAATCTATTCGAGAGATTACTACAATAAAAGAAGCGCAAAAAACATTAGAAGAAGAAGCGCTTCGCATTCAGCAGGAAGATGAAGAGGTATGCCGGAGTATTGGGGAACATGCGTTAACATGCTTTACAGACGGTGATAACATTTTAACAATTTGTAATGCTGGAAGTATTGCAACTGCAAGGTATGGTACTGCATTAGCGCCGTTTTATATCGGGAAAGAAAAAGGTGTACACTTACATGCGTATGCATGTGAAACGAGACCGGTTTTACAAGGTGGCCGTTTAACGACATGGGAGTTAAAGCAAGCGGGTATTGATGTGACGCTTATTACAGATAATACGGCAGCTCATGCAATTCGTACGAAAGAAATTGATGCAATTATCGTAGGGGCAGATCGAATTGTCGCAAATGGAGATACGGCAAATAAAATCGGAACAATGAATTTAGCTATATTAGCAAAGTATTTCGAAATTCCATTTTACGTTGCAGCTCCGTTATCTACGTTTGATATTACGAAACAAACAGGTACCGAAATTGTTATTGAAGAAAGAGATGAAACAGAAGTTACGAAAATTTTTGGCAAACAAGTGGCACCGATTGGTACAGATGTTTATAATCCTGCATTTGACGTAACACCGCATGAATTAATTACAGGTATTATTACTGAGAAAGGTATTATACGTGGAGATTATGAGCGAGAAATTGCATCATTATTTGAAAAACAAGCTAATACATAATAGCTTGTTTTTTTATGCCTAAATGTGCCTTTTCCCCTTATTTATATAATGAAAGGAGGAGAGAAGGATGGAAGAGTGGATCGGGATGATAGGTAATGTAGGCTTTCCAATTGTTGTAACATTATATTTACTCCATCGGATTGAAAGTAAATTAGATGGGATAACTGTTGCGATAGAGAAACTGCCACAGCAATTACTAAAGTACGATGATCCTCGTGATAAAAAATAAAGTTTGCTCTTCGTGAGCAAACTTTATTTTTTTATCACGCATTAACTGCCCGTAAAAGCCCGATTGGTGAGGGCTACGAATCAGTGGGGGATGAAGCCCCACTGATTAAAGTTTCACTTTATTGAGCAATATAACCACCATCGATAACGACAGCTTGACCAGTTATGCCTTTTGCTTTTTCACTCGCTAAAAACATAGCATAATCAGCAATTTCTTGTACTTGTAATAAACGTTTTTGTGGTACAAGTGGATAAATGACATCTTCTAAAACATTTTCAAGCGGTACATTTCGTGTAGTAGCTAAGTCTTGTAGTTGATTACGTACAAGAGGGGTATCGACATAACCAGGGCAAAGTGCATTAACAGTAATTCCATGGGTAGCACCTTCTAATGCGGCAACTTTTGTCAGTCCAATTACGCCATGTTTTGCGCTATTGTAGGCAGCTTTTCCGGCGAATCCGACAAGGCCATTAATAGAAGCGACGTTAATAATCCGGCCGTATTTTTGTTTTTTCATAATAGGAAAAGCGTGTTTGATGGCGATAAATGGAGCGATTTGCATAATTTTAATAAGAAGCTCGAATTTCTCAGTTGGAAAATCTTCAATCGGTGAAACATGTTGCATTCCTGCATTGTTAATTAATACGTCTAATGAACCGAAATGACTAACTGTTTGAGAAAGCGCTGCTGTAATTTCTTCTTCAGATGTAACGTCACATTTTAAACCGATAGCTTGAAAGCCTTCTTTTTGTAATTGTTCAGCAGCTTCTTTCGCACGATCTTCAAGGCGATCAGTAATAACAACTTTTGCGCCTTCTTTTGCAAAGGTATTCCCCATTTCATAACCAATACCACTCGCAGCACCTGTTAAAAAGACAACTCGATTTGTAACCATGATGAAAAACACTCCTTCATAATAAAAGTTCCCTCATTGCTCTATTTAGAGGGGGAACTACGAAATTCCTGCAAACATTTGGAAAAAATCCGTTAGCTATCTTGTTTTACAAAATAGTCTCTGCTATACTATTTTGTAAAGCAAGATACTTACGCTTATCTATCTTGTAAAACAAGATAGTGGGAGGATTTCAATTATGTCGACAAGTCAAATGCTGAAAGGGATTTTAGAAGGATGCTTACTTGCTATTATTTCTGAAGGTGAAATATACGGTTATGAAATGAGTGAAAAGCTAGCGAAGTATGGTTTTACAATGGCGAGTGAGGGAAGTATTTATCCGTTGTTAATACGGATGCAAAAAGAGGGGCTAATATCAAGTGTAATGAAGGAATCTCCATCTGGTCCAAAAAGGAAGTATTATACGTTAACAGAAAAGGGAGAAGATGAACTGGATGAATTTATGGGTCGCTGGGAAGCGATGCAAAGTAGTGTAGAACGTCTACTTGAAGGGAAGGGAAGAAAATAATGCTATCAAGTGAAGCGCAAAAGTTTTTGTTAGATATGAGATTGTTTTTGACCGCAAAGAGTGTGAAAGAAAACGATATGGAAAGCTTTTTAGAAGATGCAGAGTTGCATTTAATAGAAGGTGAGAGTGACGGGAAAAGTGTAGAAGAAATTTTTGGAAGTTCGCCGAAAGAATATGCTAATGAACTTGTAAAAGTGATGGAAAGAGATAGACAGGAAACGTGGAAGCAAATTGGTTTTACAGTAATGAATATCGTAGCATTTTGGATTATTGCTTCTATTTTAATAGTGAATAACGGAAAGTTACAAATTTCACTTATTCAGTGCATTGGTTATAGTTTCACATTAATGTTAGCTGTGTTAGGCCCTAATTTTTTGCTTCGTAAAATGACATTTGTAACAAGCTTTACCAAAACGTGGTTTTCTATGTGGTCTTTAGTCATGATCGCTCCAATGTTTTTATTAGGAGCTGTTACGATATTAGATGTAATATATCCTACAAAGATGGTTACATTCACCCAAATGCAAAGTTATATGTTAGCTGGTGGGATCTTTATCATGACAGTAGCTATAAACATGTATTTTGAAGGATGGTTTAAAAACTTATATTTAATTATTCCTCTTTCTATTATGTTAGTATTTCAAGCATTTACATCAGAAGATCTCATGCCAATGTTATTTCAGATTATATGTTTATACGGAAGTTTATTTATTTTAATTTTCGTTGAAATTATGATGAAGATGAATAGAAGAGAAACGGTTAATTAAGGGAGGGGCTATAATGAAGGTTTCTAAAGAAGGAGAAGAGTTTTTAATCGATACGAAAGTATATTTAATAACAAAAGGGATTAAAGAAGAAGATGTGGACGCTTTTCTAGAAGATGCAGAACTTCATTTAATAGAAGGTGAAAAAAAGGGGAAGACGGTAAGTGATATATTTGGTGATTCACCAAAAGAGTATGCAGAAGAATTGGTGAAAGAGATGGAGAAGGATAAAAGCGGGAGTATAAAAAGTATTTTAGGAATGATTATTGGTATTGGTGGATACTGGTTACTTACAAATATTTTATTTGGAAGTCCGAATCATGAATTTACATTAACGAATGTACAATTGATTGGATACCCAATTGTTTTAATGATTACTATTGTGGGTATTATTTTTGCTTTTAAGATGTCATCATTTAAAAGCAAAATAAAAGAATTTAGCATTATTTATGTAGCAGCTTTGCTACCAATTTTATTACTAGTATTATTAATGTTTATGAATAAATGGTATGGGACACCTGTATTGCAATTAACTACTATACAAAGTTACATACTAGCTGGAATTGTCTTATTAGTATTGTTAATTGGTGAAGCGTACATATTTGGATGGATTGGAATGCTAGTTGTTATTATACCGCTATTAATTATGTTTGTATTTAAAGAATTAGGAAAGCAAAACCCATATTGGGGAATACTAGAGCCTTTACTTCTGTATGGGAGTTTATATGTATTAATGCGATGGTCTTTAAAAAATGAAGAGCAAAAAACTGTAAACTAGTGTTTTACTGATATTGAGCGAACGGAATATTTTATTGAGAGGGGAACAAATATGCAAAGTATATTTCTAGGTATATTATCTATTATATTTCTAGGTTTAACAATTTTCGGGCTATATACTACCTTTTCGAAAAAGGTACATGATAACTATTTTGATACTTTATTAGATGACACATCAGGATATATTTTGTTCTTCGGGTTAATAGGAAAAAGGCTGCTCTGGATATGCAAAAAATTATTTCCAAAGAAATATTATATAGGGATTTTTAGAGGGATTACATTTACGTTTAGTTGTCTATTTTTATTTCTAGCAGCCGGGACTTGGTTTGTTGATTAAATAAGTTGTTTTAAACAGTAATAAGATTGTTACTGTTTTTTTCTTTGTAATAAAGAGCTTTGTAAAGAGAGTTCTTTTTGTTCGTTTGTTAATAAGGAATGAATATGGACGTTTTCTGGGCGGGGGACTATAGGGTACATCAGATTTGATGGAGAAGGGTGGTGTTCCGAGCCAGTTGGAGAATGAGGATCTGCATGTGTAAGTTTTCCGTGAACGCGCCTTGTGAATAAAATATGGCCAATTTCGTGAGCGAGCGTATATATATTTTTCATAGGAGCGGCTGAATTTGTTAAAACGATATAACCAGTAAGTTGTTGTTGTTTAGCTAAAGAGTAAGCACAGGCAATTACTGCTGTTTCTTTAAAATAATCACTGCCAATATAACAAATATAAAGATCACATTCTGGAGCTTCATTTACACACGTTTGGAAAAAGGATGCTAATTTTTCCTGACTTTGAATAGAATTTTTATAACTAATTTCACGGTCTGAAAAACGAAAAAGCTCATTTAATACAATTACTTCTTGAATTTGAAATGTAATGGGGTGCCAAATTGATTCTGCGACTGCTAAATCTTTTGCGATACGGTCTTCAGAAATGTTGGCGCCTGGCGTAATGCAAATACATATATTGACGTATGGATCCATAGGGAACACCTCAAATGAAAAAATTCTTCCTATAATATATGTGAGAAAAAGGTGCTATGTATGGATAAACGCCTTGTTTATTACATGAATATATAGACTACAAGTCGAAAAAATTTCATAGTTCTATAACGTAGTATGGTCATCTTTTTGATATAGTAAAGGAAAGGGGGAGAATATATGTATACATTAAAAATCGTTTCAGACAGAGAAGCTCTTTATCAATTTGCGAGTTATGTAAAAGTTGTGCAAGGGGTTGAAGATGTATATGTAGAGGTGGGAGAACCTGTATATGAACATCCATTAATGAAGTTTTACGTACATATTAAGCTGGGGGAAACATATGATCAACATAAAGCGTTACAAGAAATAGCAAGATTAGTAGAATTGGGGCGTTTTACATACGTTCATTATCGTAATGATGAAATTGAAGAAGCTTTTGAAGCTGTAAAATATGAAAGTTTTAAGAAATAAAGTGAAAAAAGGGAGCGAAAGCTTCCTTTTTTTCTTGAAATTTACATCAACAAAATGAGAAAAATTTTGTTATGATAAGGGAGGGTGAGGAAAGGAGAGTTTACATATTGGGGTATATTGAAGAGTTACGTAAAGTCGTTGGTACAAGGCCACTTATTTTAGTAGGATCAGCAATTATTATATTAAATGATAGGCAAGAAGTATTGCTTCAATATCGTTCAGACACATATGATTGGGGTGTACCTGGCGGAGCGATGGAGCTAGGAGAAACGACAGAAGAAACTGCTCGCAGAGAACTATTTGAAGAGACGGGACTAAACGCGAAAATTATGCAATTTATCGGGGTTCTTTCGGGAAAAGAAGTGTACTTCCAATATCCAAATGGAGATGAAATTTTTAATGTCATTCATCTGTATCAGGGGCATCATGTGAGTGGGGAAGTTAAGCTTGATCATGAAGGATTACAGCTTCAATATTTTCCGGTAGATAAGTTACCGAATTTGAATAAAACAACAGAGAAGATTTTACAAAAATTCCTATACGCATTAACAGAATAGAAGGTTAATTCCTTCTATTTTTATTATATTAAATATTTTGATTTTTTAGTATGTTTATAGTATGATAGTTGTAGATATACATCTTATGGAATTTCACCTAAAAACTGACTAGGGTACATAAGAGAGGGGCAAGTACAAAATGCATAATGTTGTCATTACAGCTGCAGTTCGTTCACCAATTGGAACTTTCGGAGGAGCACTAAAAAATATAACACCAGTAGAATTAGCTGTTCCTGTACTTCAGGAAGCTGTAAAACGAGGCGGGGTAGAACCACATGAAGTTGATGAAGTAATTTTAGGTCATTGTATTCAAAGAACTGATGAAGCAAATACGGCGAGAACGGCTGCATTAGCGGCAGGATTTCCTGACACAGTTACGGGCTATACAATCCAACGCCAATGTTCTTCAGGTATGCAAGCAATTATGTCAGCTGCAATGCAAATTCAATTAGGTGTGAGTGATGTTGTTATTGCAGGTGGAGTAGAAGCGATGAGTTCGAGCCCTTATGCATTGAAACAGCACCGCTGGGGACAACGTCTACAGCACGGAGAAATTCGTGATACGGTGTGGGAAGTGCTAGAAGATCCAATTCATCATATTATGATGGGTGAAACAGCGGAAAATTTAGTTGAACAATATGAAATTACAAGAGAGGAACAAGATGAAGTTGCGCTTCGCAGTCATACATTGGCACTACAAGCAATCGAGTCTGGATACTTTGACGATCAAATTGTTCCTATTACAATAAAAGAGCGTAGAAAAGAAATTGTATTTTCTAAGGATGAACATCCGCGTGCAGATATTACAGCGGAAAAATTAGCTGGATTAAAACCAGCTTTCCGTAAAGATGGATCTGTAACGGCAGGGAATGCATCTGGTCTTAATGACGGAAGTGCAGTTCTAGTATTAATGAGTGAAGAAAAAGCGAAAGAAAAAGGCTTACAACCGTTAGCTAGAATTGTTGGCTATTCAGTAGCTGGAGTAGATCCTAAAATTATGGGAATTGGACCAGCACCAGCAATTCGTAAAGGATTAGAAAAAGTAGATTGGTCATTAGAAGATGCAGATTTACTTGAAATTAATGAAGCTTTCGCTGCGCAATACCTAGCTGTAGAGAAAGAATTAGGTTTAGACCGTGAAAAAGTGAATGTAAACGGTAGTGGTGTAGGACTTGGACACCCAATCGGTTGTACAGGAGCTCGTATCACTGTAAGTTTAATTCATGAATTAAAAAGACGTGGATTAGAAAAAGGAATTGCCTCTTTATGCGTCGGTGGCGGTATCGGGGTTGCCTTATTTATAGAAGCATTATAAAAAAGAAGCAGCGTTTGCTGCTTCTTTTTTCAGGCTGTGGAGAAAGTCTTCTCCACAGCCTGTTTATGTGTCTGAACCTCTTTTTATGTGTCAACACTGATAAAAA
>NZ_JAEHBN010000078.1:0-256 GCF_016483605.1 Bacillus cereus group sp. N11 | reverse complement strand
CGCGCCCGAGAGGAGTCGAACCCCTAACCTCTTGATCCGTAGTCAAACGCTCTATCCAATTGAGCTACGGGCGCATATGGTGCCGAGGGCGGGGGTCGAACCCGCACGGTGGTCACCCACCGCAGGATTTTAAGTCCTGTGCGTCTGCCTGTTCCGCCACCCCGGCATGTCATATTGAAAATTGGAGCGGAAGACGGGATTCGAACCCGCGACCCCAACCTTGGCAAGGTTGTATTCTACCACTGAACTACTTCCG
>NZ_JAEHBN010000077.1:0-260 GCF_016483605.1 Bacillus cereus group sp. N11 | reverse complement strand
TGAGACAGACTATGGACAGCTCCTCTCAAAATTCCTACGCCCACGTCGGTTAGGGACGGAACTGTCTCACGAGGTTCTGAAGCCAGCTCGCGTACCGCTTTAATGGGCGAACAGCCCAAGCCTTGGGACCGACTACAGCCCCAGTCTGCGATGAGCCGACATCGAGGTGCCAAACCTCCCCGTCGATGTGGACTCTTGGTGGAGATAAGCCTGTTATACGCGGGGTAGCTTTTATCCGTTGAGCGATGGCCCTTCCATGC
>NZ_JAEHBN010000076.1:0-261 GCF_016483605.1 Bacillus cereus group sp. N11 | reverse complement strand
AATAACCCACCTTACCCCCCCCCCTTCTTTTTTTTTTTTTTTTTTTTCCCCCCTTTTATTCCCTTTTTAAAAAATTGCTGCAACCTATTTAACCCCATTTTTGTTTGTTTATTTTTTTTTTAATTTTTTGATAATTTCTGATTTTTGTTTGATTGTATTTGATTAATTAATTATTGTGCCAAAAGGTAAAGGTCCAAATGGTATTGCATCGTTTTTTTTCATATTAATTATTTTTTTAATAATCTTTGTTATGTTAATATT
>NZ_JAEHBN010000075.1:0-261 GCF_016483605.1 Bacillus cereus group sp. N11 | reverse complement strand
TCCGCAGTAGCTCAGCGGTAGAGCTATCGGCTGTTAACCGATCGGTCGTAGGTTCGATTCCTACCTGCGGAGCCATTGGAGAGCTGTCCGAGTTGGCCGAAGGAGCACGATTGGAAATCGTGTATACGTCACAAGCGTATCAAGGGTTCGAATCCCTTGCTCTCCGCCATAAGGATTTATAATATTTGGCCCGTTGGTCAAGTGGTTAAGACACCGCCCTTTCACGGCGGTAACACGGGTTCGAATCCCGTACGGGTCACC
>NZ_JAEHBN010000074.1:0-263 GCF_016483605.1 Bacillus cereus group sp. N11 | reverse complement strand
TTAACAGTAAGTGTGCCGCCGCCATCATCCGAATAGCAGTAATCTCAATTGCTGTAAATTCTACAAGGCCATATTTTGCATTGGTATAGTTAATACCCCAAATCATAACGACTCTTAAAATTAATATCTCAATTCCCCATCTTCTCATGCGTATCGCCTCCGCTAAGATAATTATACAGAAAATTGAATCATGTGTTCATTTCTTTATGTGAAAAAATCTTTTTATTGTATCATGAGCTTTACTTTGACTGTTGATTTTATAT
>NZ_JAEHBN010000073.1:0-265 GCF_016483605.1 Bacillus cereus group sp. N11 | reverse complement strand
TAATTCAATTATTCAATTCTACTCCAGTTGATTCAGGTACAACACTTCAAAATTTAAAAACATTACAAAAAGGTCCAACAGGTCCAACAGGTCCAACAGGTCCAACAGGAACAGGAGCAACAGGAGCAACAGGAGCAACAGGAGCAACAGGAGCAACAGGCCCAACAGGAGCAACAGGAGCAACAGGAGCAACAGGAGCAACAGCTGCAACAGGAGCAGCAGGCCAAAAAGGACGAGCAGGATCAGGAGGAGCAGGAGGAGGACC
>NZ_JAEHBN010000072.1:0-269 GCF_016483605.1 Bacillus cereus group sp. N11 | reverse complement strand
CCCCCCCCCCTCTGCCACCCCACCCCCCCACCCCCCAGCCCCCCCCGCCGCCCGCACTATCCGCGACGAAACCTCCACGCGAGCACGCCCAGTCCCCCCATTACACTCCCCCCCCCTCGGCGACCCACACCCACCACCCCCGAACCAAACAACCCGTCAGCAACACAAAAAAACGCCAACTGCCCACCGCACGACCGCAAACGCAAACCGCGAATCCCGCAATGTATCGCACAAACACCCGACACCAAAACTGAGGCCCCAGGGGGATC
>NZ_JAEHBN010000071.1:0-281 GCF_016483605.1 Bacillus cereus group sp. N11 | reverse complement strand
CTTCAAATGCTTTAAATAAAAATACCCAGTTAAAAACGAGAAATACACCACAAGCTAATATTTGTATGGTTTCTTTTTTGTTCCATTTCTCATTTTTATATTGCCCTGTTACGAACCAACATAATGCTAAAAATAAAGTCGCACAAATACAGCGAATAAACACTAATTCAAAGGAAGGTAAACCTGTTTGTACTGAAAAAAATCCAATCGATCCGAAAATAGACATCGATAGTATCATTTTTATTGCCGGCATTGATTTTGAATGAAACAAAATATTAACC
>NZ_JAEHBN010000070.1:0-304 GCF_016483605.1 Bacillus cereus group sp. N11 | reverse complement strand
GTAACACGGGCGCTACCGGTGCTACTGGACCTACTGGACCTCGAGGTAACACGGGCGCTACCGGCGCTACTGGACCTCGAGGTAACACGGGCGCTACCGGTGCTACTGGACCTCGAGGTAACACGGGTGCTACCGGTGCTACTGGACCTACTGGACCTCGAGGTAACACGGGCGCTACCGGCGCTACTGGACCTACTGGACCTCGAGGTAACACGGGCGCTACCGGCGCTACTGGACCTACTGGACCTCGAGGTAACACGGGCGCTACCGGTGCTACTGGACCTACTGGACCTCGAGGTAACAC